>JAPKCW010000289.1:0-2142 GCA_028822815.1 Nitrospinaceae bacterium
GCCACGCATTTGTTGGTCATTCCTCCAGACCTGTCTACCCAGGAAATCGAGGACAAGCTGGACCTCAAGGCAGGATATTCCAGAGACACAAAGTATCTGGTTTACAGTTCCACCCGTTCCGCTTTCGGGAAATTGCCACCGCCTCTCATTGAAACCAAACCCGAGTCTTTGCACAGCGCTGAATCCACTATCCCGTTGGAAAGGAATCCAGACTCTGTCCTGTTATTTCCACGGAGGGAGGAAAGCCTGTTGGTTCTGAGGAAAGCAGAAAAGCAGTTTGATCTGTTGGTGGGCAATGAAACCCTTAACAAAAAACAGTTTCAGGCTTCTTCAGTTAAGGTTCCCGGAACCAGTAAAAAAACACCCAGTACCCTACAATAAAAAGTCCGAGAACTATTTTGCGGACGAGGCTGACTTCGACACCGCTCCGCTCTTCGGGAAGGGGAGGGACTTGCACTTGGGACGTTCCTGGTTTTTTTTCATCCGGCCGAGGTGATTCCATGGTCTGACCTAAGTTTGAAGAATAGGTACCTTTACCATTTTAAAGATAAGTGCGCCAACGTCAAGCCTGAGGTTGGTTCGGAGTCATGGACTTTTCGTTTTCGCACAACGAAACCCGAAGCTGTTGTTTTTTACCTCTGGAGTAAAAAAACTTCGGTTGAAGGTTGGGGCGCTCAATCCGCAACCATAAGAAAGGCAGTCGAACCAGGACCCGCCTTTCAATACCCTTTTGTCTTTGCCATATTCCGCACGTGTGACGGGGTTTCCCGGATGCGGTAAATAGTAGCTGTCCACCCATTCCCATACATTTCCAGAGATGTCGTAGAGACCATAGGGACTGCGCCCCTCCGGGTAGGAACCAACAGGCTCTGTGCCGGTGGAATGTTTGTAGGGATTATTGGATTTGTCCAGGGACCACTCATTTCCCCATGGATATATGAGGCCTACTTCACCTCGTGCCGCTTTTTCCCATTCTTGTTCCGTAGGCAGACGTTTTCCGGTCCAGGAGCAGTATTCATTCGCATCAAACCAACTGACATAAACAACCGGGTGGTTTTCCTTGTCCTTGGGAATATTTCCTTCCGGCCAGTGGTAAGGTGCAGTTTTCTGGGTGGTGTTTACAAATTTTTTATAGTCCGCATTGGTGACCTCATTCAGGTCTATATAGAATGCGTTAGTTGCGGACATGTGTTCCGGCGCTTCATCATCCCAGCGTTCATTTGATCCCATGACAAATTCTCCGGCAGGAATAAAGGTCATAGAGGTTGAGGGTTTATCCTGGGGTTGTTTAGATGAGGAACCGGGTACGGCTTGAATGATGGATTTCAACAAAAGGTTGTTTTTGCCGATGAAACCTGCTGGATTAGGCGTTGAAAAAGGAGATAATACACTTTTTTCTCCTGTGTGGCAGGCTTTGCATTCGGCTTGAGTAAACTTGTTTTTCTTTGCCTTCAGGATGTGTTCCGCTTGATGGCAGGTACTCCGGCATTCTTTTCGAAGTGGGCCCAGTTTTTCAAAGGCTGCCAGTGGACTGCAAAAACCCCAGGCCAGGATGAAGGCGAAAAAATAAATGCATTTGTGTCTGGAATTGACTCTCATACTTCATGTTTATAGGATGATTCAATTTGAGTCAAAAAAATTTATCGTTGGATAGGAATGATATGGAGTTTTTACGATGAACAATCCCGCTTGGAGATTGATCGAAGATGGACCTGGGGATGGCAAGTTGAACATGGCGATAGACAGGGCCATTCTCACTGCCTGCGACCAGGGCCAAGCCCCTGCCACTTTGAGGTTGTATGGTTGGGACAAACCGACTCTTTCTATTGGTTATTCCCAGAACGAATTAAGGGATGTGAATACGGTGCAGTGTGAGCGAAAAAATATTCCTATCGTCCGGCGGTTTACTGGTGGGCGGGCTCTGTTGCATCAATATGAACTCACCTACAGCCTCGTTGCTCCCATCCCTCATCCCATGTTTCCCGGAAACCTGGTCGGGGCTTTTGGTGCTGTATCGAAAGCGGTGATTATTTCTCTGGAAAAAGCCGGTGTTGTCAAACCTGAAATATCCGGAAAAGACAAAAGATCTCTGGGGGATGGCAATAAGCGTTCTCCGGCCTGTTTTTCTACATCCAACCATTG
>JAPKCW010000290.1:0-2138 GCA_028822815.1 Nitrospinaceae bacterium
ACCATGATTTCCTTATTCGGACGGATAGCATTTTGGCTCAACAGTGAATTGAGAGCAGGCAGTTTTTTGAGGGTCCCATCTGCTTGAAAAAACTCTGGCCAGTGAATATGGATAGCATTGGGGATATGCCCTCCCTTTGGGGAACCGTATGGAGTGGCGCCATCAAATTCCTTGCGGGTCCGATTATCTATGATCCTGAAATTATTAGAAGAAAATACATTATTTATCATAGTCTTATAAGCAGCAACATCAGGATTTAGATTGATACTGTTCAGGGCTGATTTTGCTTGGGGAGTCGGATTTTGCAGGCCTCGTTCGATTTTTTTTCCAGCCTGTTTCCAGCTGGCGAATCCACCGTCAAGCAGGGAGACATTCTGAAATCCATAATATTCAAACATCCAAAAAAACCTGCCATCTGTCCTCCAGGGGTCATCCGGTTCGCCATAGATTATGATAGGTTTTTCTGGGGAAAAACCCAGTGGCGCAAACTTTTCTGTAATGAAGGTCTTATCGTCTTTGAGCAATCCTTTTACGCCCTCTGACTTATGTGTAAACTCCCACCAATCATCCAGGTTCACTGCTCCGGGAATATGCCCCAAGAGAAATTTCCAGGCTGGGCGGGTATCCACAACGATTCTCTGGTCCTGTGGGATGGCGCTCAACATTGCCGGGGTAATAAGAAGTTTTTTCTCAGCAAGGCTTTGTGGGGCTTGAATTCCCGTTAAAAACAGGACCAGAATGAGTAGGATAGATACCCTGATTTTTCTTGACAAAATACGGGCTCCGCTTGTACTATCAGGCTTCATTTTTCCTCTTCTTTTGTGTAAAACAGGGCATTTTTCGTAAAAATGACTCTGAAAAATGACTTGAATAAAAAGGTCCGCCGAGCCGCCGTGAGCAACAGGCAGTACTCGTAAAGCAAGCAAATGTAGCTGCGCTTTTTACGCTGGTCCGCTAACTTTTCCTCTCCTGTAAGGAGCAAGTTGTCTTAGAGAAGAGTACCGAATAAATAGAGATTCCTTGGGGTCCTTTTTTCCAGTTACCCTAACGATTATATATGATTTAGATGTTGGGCGGCGTGATTAGATTGTTTGAAAACCGGCTTGGCGCATAAAAATTTTATTTTAATAAAAGGTTGAATTATGACAACGGATGATCAGGGCAAAAAAGATGAGTCCTCTCAAACTCCTGAAGAGCGCATAGAGGAAATAAAAAATGAAGCGAAAGAGGATGCAAGCGGTTATTATGCGCAGGAGGACTCAAAGGATAACGTGAGCGAAGCAGCCGAATTCAATAAGGCCGTTGAGCCGGTCAAAGCGGAACAGGAAGAAATGAATATGCTGAAGGCGGTAGCCTTTCTGGGTTTTGGTATGGCCGCCCTGGCGATCATTTTTATTCTGTTTTTTGTCCGTGATCTGGATACCCGGGTGGTGGGTATGGACGGTACCGTGACAAACCTTGAAGAAAAAATAGCTCCCCTGAAAAAACATGTGGACGATGGACTTCGTAAAGTTAATGAAGCTATATCCAGTTTGAAAGTAAAGGTGGGTAATTATGAGCGCATGATGGCGGTGATGGAACTTAAGCGCGCTTTGGTTACTGTTCAGGAAATGTCTTTGGGTAATTCACCGGATATTAAGGCAAAGTCTGGCGAAGTGGTAGCAGGCATTGAGTCATTGTTGGCAGAATTGGGAGCGGGACCCCTTATCACCAAGGGCATGCCTGCGGGAATCGTCAGCCTGGAGGAAGCTCCTGTCGCCGCCCCGGCGGTCACTGAAGAACCTGCGGCAGAGGAACCTGCGCCTGCCGAAGAAGAACCGGCGGCTGAAGAGTCGGAGGCCCCTGCCGAGCCTGCGCCTGCCGAAGAAGAATCAGCTGAAGAAGCCCCTGCTGAAGAAGAAAGTTCTGAGGGCGGAGATGATGAAGAGGAAGAAGACGAGTAATTCAGCGCTTATTTTCTCTTCAACTCTTTAGAGTATTTCTATAATTATTCGTTAATTTTTTTCTAAGGCCACTCGGCGTGGGTCAATGAACAATAGCTTGATCTGGTGAACAAAATGTTTTCTCGGCTCAAAAAGCTATTGTTAGTTGGGTCCAGCATTACGCTGGCGGCGGCTTCGCCGGCCCTTTAGTTTTCT
>JAPKCW010000291.1:0-2133 GCA_028822815.1 Nitrospinaceae bacterium
GGTGCCCAGAATATTTCGGGAAATTAGATGATAAAACTGTTTAAAAACCAATCGGGATTCACCCTGCTGGAGCTGATTCTTTCAATGTCCATTGTCGCTATGATAGTTGCTTTGGGGCTGGGGGGAGTCCGCCTTGGAATCTCCGCTCGGGATGTGGGAGAACAAACGGTAGATACCTATCAACGGTTGCGCATTATCACTGAGCAACTCAAGCAAAAACTTCAATCCACTTATCCGGTATTTATCAGTCAAAAAGATGGGACGGCCCTCGCCCAGAGTCTCTCCTCGACAAAAAGAATGCTGGCTTTTGAAGGAAATTCGGATTCCATACGTTTTGTCACCTTCGCCACAGCCATGACCGCATCAGATTCAACTACCTTATCCCATGAGGTCAAATTTTATATTGGCGAGCACCCGGAAACCGGCCAAACCGGAGTCATTTTAATGGAACGCGATATTTCCGATGGCAATATATTTTCAAGGATCGACCCGCGCTCTGACTCCACTCAATTTTTTGTGCTGGCTGAGAACGTATCCCAAATGAAATTCCGCTACTACCAAGTGAAAAAATTGCCGCCTCAGGAGGTAGAAGGCCCGGATAAAAGTGTCGAACAATTTTTCGGGAAATGGGTCAACCAAGTCTTTATGGACCCTTTTGAACTGAACCTGGACAGTTCTAATGAGACTAACCCGGTACTGGCGTTTGAAAAAGCCAATAAAATATCGCTTCCACGGGCTGTAGAAATCACGATAGGGGTCATTCCAAGACCTAAACCGGGAGAAGAGGAGCAAAAGGAAGAATTAGAACCTGTTTTTTCACCCCCAATCATTGTTTTACTGAATTCTGGAATGGAATTTGCAAAACCTCCAATAGAAAAAGAGGATGACAATGAAAAGGCTTAAGGGTATCTCCATTTATTCGGTAATTTTCTCTGTGGCAACTCGCAGACCCTTATTTCATAAGGGCCCCTCGTGGCCAAAAATAGTTTTTAGAGGTACCCTCAATTCAAATCAAAACGGCATTGCTTTGATGATCGTCCTATGGGTTCTTGTTTTGCTGATAGCTTTAGCGACAGAATTTGCCTTTTCGATGAAAATGGAGGTCAATACCACTCGAAATTATAAGGAAGACACAGAGAGCTATTATCTGGCCAAGGCCGGGATCAACCTGGCATTGGCGGAGTTGCTCAAAAATGCCCGTTTTCACTCCATTCATGAAGAATATGGCTGGATCATGGGAAAAAAGGTGCCGGTTCCAGACGTCAGTTCCGGCGATTCGACCGAAAGCGAGGAAGTTTTAGAGTTTGACATTGTCAATAGAACCGATATCGAACTGGAACATGGAACCATCACCTACACCATCCGGGACGAAAACGGAAAAATATCCATCAATTCGACCAGCAAACCCACCCTGAACAAGCTGTTGGCTTATTCCGGAGTGAAGGAAAAGCTGGATCAGGACACCATTTCGGATTCGATTCTGGATTGGATTGACACAGACAAAAACCATCGCCTCAATGGCGCAGAAGATGATTATTATCGGACCCAACGTCCGCCTTATTACGCAAAAAATGGAAAGATCGAGACCCTGAACGAACTATTAAAAATCAGGGGCATCACAGAAGAAATACTTTACGGTTCACCGGAAGAAGATGGGGAGTATAAAGGCATTGCCCAGTTTTTGACCGTTTACAAGTATCCATCGATCAACCCGAATACGGCGAGCGAGGAGGTATTAAATATTATCTATTCCCCTGAGCAAACAAAGTTGATTTTAGATAACCGGACTTCAAAGGGCTATCACTCTAACAGTCTCTCCACCCTCTTCAGGATCACTGCAACGGGGAAAATACAGGGGAGCCGAACGGAACACACCCTTGAAGCGGTTTTCGAGAAAACCGGCACGGGGGACAATCCAAGCATGGTCACTCATTATTGGAACGACAACGTACTGGACTTATGAAATCCGTATTTATAGAAAAATCTCTGGGAGTGGATATCCGTGAGGGGTCGGTATCTTTGACTCTTGTCGGGAAAAAGCTACGCACAGTAGAAGTTTTGGCGGGGAAAACAATTACGCTGAAGCCATTGACCGGCAAAGACGAAAAGGCAGAGAAACATTTTCTCACCAAG
>JAPKCW010000292.1:0-2128 GCA_028822815.1 Nitrospinaceae bacterium
TGTATAACCCTGCCCCCATTTTGACTTGAGTTGTTCATCCCTCTTTAAAGCTTTCTTGAAAAACTCAATGGATTCGGGATAGCGTTTTTCCTTTCGATGGACAAGGCCAATGTTGTTATAGGCCGTTGCAATATCGAGAAGGGAATGAGACGCTTCAGCCAACTCCAGACTCTGACCCAGGTTTTCCAACGCCCGGACCGGATCATTAAGCGTCCAGTGGATCAACCCCAGGGTATTCAAAATAAAAGCCTGCTGGAGCTTGTCTTCCAATTCCCTGGCGATTTCCAAAGCCTGTCTCTGAAACCTGAAGGCCTGCTGGTAGTTGCCCTGAAACCAATGGGAATTGGCCTGATATAAAAAAGCTCTGGCAAGACCCGGTCTGAGATCGGCCTCTTCTGCCAGGGTTTGGGCTCGGACATAAAACTCAAGAGCCCGCTTGAAGTCTCCTTCCTTTTCCGCCACCAGCCCCAGTTCCAAAAGGGATTCCACCTGTTGATCAACCTGCTCCAGTTCTGTGAACAACTCGTAGGCCTGGCTGAAAAATTTTCGCGCTTCCTGGTAGCGGTTGAGGCGCAGATAATAAATCCTGCCAATGCGGCGCAATTCACGGCCCCGGTTCAGGTCTTCCCCAATCTCCTCATTGATGGCCAGGGAAGCATTGAACGCCTTGAGGGCGTTATCATAGTCCAGCGCGTTTTCTTCCACGATTCCCAACGTGCTGTAACTCTCCGCCAAACGATCGAGGATTTCATTTTCTTCATAAATCCGCAGAGCCTTTTGTAAATACTCGACCGCAGAGGGGAAATTTTCCGTGCGGGAATACAGAATTCCGAGAAAATAAAGTGCTTCCGCCAAAACCTCCGGGTCTTCTTTAGAGTGAGGCAGTACCTGCTTTTGATAGCCGATGGCCTTTGCATAATCCTCAAGGTTATAAGCCGCCTGCGTCAGGGTCTGGTAAATCTTTCCTGCCATCTTTTTACCGACCAGGAATGGTTGCAGTACCAACGCCTTTTCCAAGTGGTCGATGACAGACAGCCAGTCCTTTTCCCTGAAGGCGGATGCGCCATTCTGCAACTTGGCTTGAAAATGCGCTTCGGCAAAAATTTCTTTTTCTTCATCACTCATGCCGGGAAAACCGTAATAGCGGTATTTTGCCCACTCGAAATTTTCAGGATACTTTTTTGCCAGCTCCCTTTGCGCACTGCGTAACGATTCGGCAGGATTTTCCTTCCTGACATTTGCCATAAAATGTTCCATCATTTCATGGTGCAGTGCCAGGTCCGGCTTGCCGCTATGGAGTAAAACGCCGGGATAACCCTTGAAGACCAATCCATCTAAAAGCAGACTGGTTGAAGAGAGCGACAAAAACGGGTCGTGCTTATGCTCGACGTCTGCCATCACCATCAAATATGATTCAAAAGGTTTCTCGTAAAGAACCGACAAAGGAACTCTCTGAAAACGGTTGCTCTGACGGGTCAAGGTGATGAAGGACGAGGAGGGATCAAGGCGACTCAGGTGCACCGGGCTCTCTATCTGCACCACTCCGAAATGTTCCCAGTTGGTTAAAAAGTTGTTTGCTGTATCGCCATGCAAGTTCAAAACAGTGGAAAAATCGGTCTCCGCATTTTCAGTGTGCTCCGCAGCCAAAGTCAGAAGGCGGGAGTTGTAAAGGTTTTTTAATTTTATCGACCGTTGCCATTGTGCCAGCGAAGAGACAAAAGTCAGGCTTGCGGTTTCTATAAGGGGTTTTGCATCTACTTTCATTGCGGCCCACGGCAAAAACTCAAGCTTGCCATCCGCGATCAAAACCACCGACTCCATATCTGCCCCCAACAACTCCACCAGCGGGGTCAGGAGAAAGCGAGATAAATCGTTCACCTCTTCACCAGTCGCTCCTTTTTTGTTATCTGCCAAACGGGAAATCAGATCAAAAAGTTTTTGGCTCCCGGGAATCCGTTTGCCCCCCACTTTATCGGCCCGCACCCACCAGACAAAAATTTCATTATGAACCCGCTGGAATTTCAACAACAGCGGATTTAAAAAAGACTGCAATACATCCAGCGATGGAACTCGAGGGGATATCCAGTCAACCAGCTCGGGGTCATCTTCATCAACCAATTGCAGAAAC
>JAPKCW010000068.1:0-10005 GCA_028822815.1 Nitrospinaceae bacterium
CTTCTTTCCTGGATGTTCTTCAGTTTCTCACCAATACATGGAAGAACGAGCAGGACAAAATTGACAAGCAGACCAAAAACGTGATGGGCTATATCCGCCAAACCTCTCTACGTGAACAAAGTTCCGCCGAACCTGATGACTTGTGCTTCGAAGGAGAAGACAAAGCTGTCGAGCTTTTTGTAAAACATTACGACCCGCTCAATCACGGTTTTCAGTTTCAACAGCAAAATAAGTTTCCGCCTTCGATGGGTCTATCTCTCCTGCTCAGGCATTACCACCGCACCGGCCACTCCAACAGCCTGACGATGACGGAAAACACGCTCAAGGCCATGAAGTTCGGGGGAATTTATGACCAGATCGGAGGAGGCCTTTCCCGTTACAGCACGGATTACAAATGGCTGGTGCCACATTTCGAAAAAATGCTCTATGACAACGCCCTGTTCACCACCGCCCTGATCGAAACCTATCAGATCACCGGCAAGGAAGAGTTTGCTGATTTTGCCAACGATCTTCTGCAATATATCGACCGGGACATGACTTCTACAGAAGGAGCTTTCTTCAGCGCCGAAGATGCGGACAGCGAAGGGGTGGAAGGCAAGTTCTATGTGTGGACCCAGGAGGAAGTCGAACAGGTTCTGGGAAGAAAAACAGCAAGTGTGGCGATTCCCTATTACAACATTACCCAGGCTGGGAATTTTGAGGGAAAAAATATTTTCAACATTACCCGAGGGCCGGAAACCGTCGCCAAAGAAGTGGGCATGCAGGAAGCCGATTTCAAGGCCGAACTGAAAATAGCCCGTGACAAGTTGCTTACGGTCCGCAGTCAGCGCATCCGCCCTCTGCTCGACGACAAGATACTCACCTCCTGGAATGCCCTGATGATCAGCGCCATGGCAAAAACAGGAAGGGTGTTGGACGATGCCGACCGGATACAAAAATCTGCCCGCGCAATGGAGTTCCTTCTTTCCCAGTTACGAACACCCGAAGGAAAAATCCTGCGGCGCTATCGCGATGGAGAAGCCCGCTATGACGGTTATCTATACGATTATACCGCCACCGCCACCGCCTGTCTGGACTTGTATGAAGCCACCTATGAACCTCATTATATTCAAACGGCTCACGAATTGATGCAAAGGGTGGAGGATAAATTCCACGGTGAGACCGGATCGTTTCACGAGACCGCCAGCGATGGGGAGGAACTGCTGGTGCGGCAAATTAGTGGCTACGACGGGGTAGAACCTTCCGGAAACAGCAACGCCGCCCTGGCCTTTCTGCGGCTTTCCGCCTATCTGACCGAACCCGCCCTGGCCCTCAAAGCAGAAAAAATATTTTTGGACTTTAATGAAGAACTGATGGAGTATGGCCTCAACTCAGCTTTCATGCTCCAGGCCCTGCATTTGTATCTCGGGGGACTCAAAGAGGTCGCCGTGGTGGGAAAGAGAAACGACCCGGCAACGCAAGAATTACTCAAAACCCTGCGCCAAGGGTTTTACCCAAACGCGGTTTTTGCCTTCGCCTATGAGGACGAAATTGAAAATATTGGGATCCCCCTGTTAAAAGACCGGAAACTGGTAAATGGCAAAGCCACCGCTTATGTCTGCAGGCAGGGAACCTGTATGGCCCCTGTCCATTCTGTGGAAAAATTGGTGAAATTATTGAGTTATGAATGAAGAAACACTATGATAAGGCATTCAACGAACGACCCCGCTGCAAGAGGGCTGAGTATCCTATATAAAGTATTATTTTAAAAGACCTGCCAGCCACGGGAAACAAAACCCACTGGTGGGATTTTAACCCTTGGAGAACTAAAAATTCAATGCGAACTGAATTGATAGATAATATGGTCGATACCGCCTTAAAAGGCGAGTCGATATCCTATGAACAGGCTTTGCAACTGGAATCCCTGACCCGTGAAGAACTGGACTATCTCTTTATCGGGACCGACCGCATCCGTGACCGGTTTAAAGGAAAGAACGTTAAAATCTGCTCCATCGTCAACGCAAAATCCGGTCGGTGTCAGGAGGACTGCTCCTTCTGCTCCCAATCCAGCTCGTTTAAGACCGATTCGCCGGAATATGAGTTGATGGATGTGGAAGAAATTGTTGCCGCCGCAAAAGAGGCAGAAGCTTTTGGAGCCAACGAATTCTCTATCGTTGCCTCCGGAACTTCTCTCGATGACCGGAAGGAACTGGACAGGGTGATTGAGGCCGTCAAGCGTATCAAAGCTGAAACCCAGCTTGAAACCTGTTGCTCCCTGGGCCTGATGCCATTGGAACATTTAAAGGAATTGAAAGAAGCCGGGCTGGATCGGTGCCACCATAATCTGGAAACCGCAAAAAGCCATTTTGATAAGATCGTTTCCACTCATACCTATGAGGATGAAGTGAATGCCGTGCAAAATGCCAAGAATGCAGGATTACAGGTCTGCGTAGGCGGAATCTTCGGGATGGGAGAATCGTTCGCCCAAAGGGCCGAACTGGCTTTTTCCATTCGCGATTTGGGCACGCAATCGTTTCCCATCAATTTTCTCAAGCCGGTTGAAGGAACCGGGCTGGAGCATCTGGAACCCATGCCACATTACGAAGCCCTTAGAACCATCGCCCTTTTGCGCCTGGTTTTACCGGATATCGACCTGTTCGTCTGTGGAGGACGGGAAGAGGTGTTGGCCGACCAGCAGGAGCAACTCTTTTCTGCCGGTGCCAACGGAATTCTGGGGGGCAACTATCTTACAACCAAGGGTCAGGACCCGAAAAGAGATATAGAAATGATTGAAAACTTGGGACTAAATCCAGTTTACACCTCTATATAATTACTGCAATACAAAAACCCCTTTTCCCACACGGGAAAAGGGGTTTAGTTATTTGTTTTCAAACCCATACAGAAAACCGAGCGATTTACGCTAAGAGGTTTTCCTCGATGACCTTTTTAATTTCCGCTTTCGATTTTACCCCCACAACCTGCTGAACCACCTGCCCTCCCTTAATGAAAAGGAGCGTGGGGATACCACGGATGCCATAAGTGGTCGCAGTATTGGGATTATCGTCCACATTTAATTTCCCAACCAGGATTTGATCTTCAAAGTCCCCGGCAAGCTCTTCAACGGTGGGTGAAAGCATTTTGCACGGCTGGCACCATTCAGCCCAGAAATCCAGCATAACCGGCTTGTCAGACTTTAGAACCGTTTGCTCAAATTCCGCATCGGAAATCGTGATGACCTTGGCTGACATATACAACTCCTTTAATTAAAAAGAAATATCCCTCTTGAATCGGATTCTTTAGAAAATTTTAAAACATTTTAATTCATTTGCAAAAATCGCCACTAACTGAAAACTTTCTTCCATCAAAATGAAAATGACGACCACATAGGAATGAATTTTTTGATACTATCATACTCCCCTATACCCGGCAAGTTCTTTGCCAGGTACTTTTGGGGAAAAATCAAATAAAGCCCCTAGGTTAAATGACTTGGAACAGGAGATTTAATAATGGCTGATGTCGTTAATTTTTTCGCGTATGGAGAATTGATCAATGAAGATTATTTTAAAGAGAAGGGTCTGGAATATATATCCAAATCTTCGGTGACTCTCTCGGCCTGGCGACGGGTTTTCAACAAAATTCCCATCGATAACGGGGGAGTGGAAGGACTGGGGCTGGTGAACATCGAGCCAACTCCAGACAATGCCGGAATGATGCATGGAGAACTTTATGTAATGGATGAAAAGTTTGTTCCTAAACTGGATGAAATATTTGGCCACCCCGACGAATACCAACGTAAAGTCATGCGCTTCAACCGCCATGATTTCATCTTGATAAATGGGCTGACTTATATCGCCCGGCCCGATAAAATCGCGACGGGACTCAAACCCAGCAAAGCCACTATGAAAATCTTCAGGAAAGCAAAAAAGTTTTTTCCCATGCTTTATTTCTCCCGGCTGATGAACACCCCCACCTGCGACTAAGTCGCCTCATGCATGCATTCACAGCGCTGGTGAGAAAACCCGGACTAAAATTTTCTCAGGCTTTATCGGAACATCCACAAAAAAATAATATCGACCTGGCTCGCGCTCTGCGGCAACACGAATGTTATGTCGAAGCCCTGCAAGAGGTTGGGGGCAAGGTGGAGCACCTGCCTGCCCAGGACCATTTGCCCGATGCCACGTTTGTGGAAGATACGGCTGTCATTCTGCAAGATAAAATCCTGCTTTGCCCGATGAAAGCACCCTCGCGACAAGAGGAAGCCCAATCCATTGCCAGCGTGCTGAAAATGCACCGGGATTGCGTGACCCTGGACTCCCCCACAACGCTTGATGGCGGGGACGTGATGAACACTCCCGACACGATTTTTGTTGGTCTTTCGATACGCACCAATTTGCAGGCCATGGTAGCGCTCTCCAAACTCACATCTAAAAAAGTAGTTCCGGTTGCCGTGATTAAAGGATTGCATCTCAAAAGCGCCGCAACCTATCTTGGCAACAATCTAATAATATTAGATCCCTCCCGGGTGGATTCTTCACACCTGAAGCAATTTGACTGGATTGAAGTAAACGAAAACGAATCTTATGCAGCCAATTGCCTGGCCTTGGGAAACAGTGTTCTGATACCCACCGGATTCCCAAATGTCCGCGAACAAATTCGTGCGCATGGATTAGAGACCCTCGAACTGGAAATGAGCGAATTCGAAAAAGCCGATGGTGCAGTGACCTGCTTAAGTTTGATCATTCCGCAGCGAGCCGCCGCTGGCAGGGAGAGCTTTACGTAAGTCATCATTGTAGCCGTGATATTCGACCATAGCTCTTACCCTTGCAGGGCATGAAGGTTAATGAAGAATATAACGCAGGGGAAGATCATTAAAGTGTTGCGCCTGAGGACTCTGTAAGCTTTATGGGCAATGCAGTGCTGGCCCCACGCCTAGTGGCTGCTAACCGCAGGGGTAACTAGCAAGAGCTCGTCAAGCCGAGACAACTTTATGCTAGCCAAATAAAGCCATTGCTATCAGCCTCCCTCGTGAGAGGGTTAGTTCCAGCGGGCGGAGTCGGGAGTGATATTACGGATTTTGGAGAGGCGGACGAGGTCGATTTTCATTTTCAGGAAGTCGTGAAGAAATTCCGCGCGGCGGAGCACATCCTGCTCTTCAAGAAAAGTTTGTTTTTGTTCAAGAGAAAGATCCAGCCTATATGCAAACCGGTCCACAAACTGGCTGAGTAAATTGCCCAGGTTCCAGTCCGGTTCCTCTTTCAACGAATTATTCTTAGGGATCAGACTGGTGAACTCCCTGTACCTCTCAATCAAACCGTCACGGGTGACATTGGGTTTTTCACCAATTTCCTGTTCATTCTGTTCTTCGAGCAGGTCAATTTCCGCACAACGGTAGAGTTTTCCATCCACTTCCCTTAAGATGCGAAACCGGCGGAGCCCAACCAGGGTAAAATTATATTTTCCGTCAGGGTGGCGGATTTCTTTCTCAATGCTTCCCACACAACCCATGGGAAATATTTCGGGCCGGTCAAAATAGGCCGCTTCCCAATCTGGCTTCAGCAGAACCATACCAATTTTGCGCTCACCTTCCAGGGCATCGGCGGTCATCTGCCGGTACCGGGGCTCAAAAATATGCAGAGGTAAAGGCGTACCGGGATAAAATACCGTTGAGGGCAAGGGGAACAGGGGAATGACCTGTTTTGAATCTTTTTCCATACGCTCCTCATCTAAGTGATTGCATTACAACGTGAACATTGTAACATCTAATTTGGTAACCGGCGAGCCGCCGGTGGCAATGTGCCGTAGCTTTGTTTAGCAAGCAAGGAGTTATCTCGGCTTAATGAGGCGTTGCCAATTCTCTATAAGATTAGTTTTTTTATGTATGAAAGCCCATGATTGCCCAACCCGAAAATATTTGCACTGAAATCCAGACCTCGCTGACCCGTTCCGGTTTGTTTGCGGATGCGGAAGATTCTGGAAACAGCTGGCGGATTTCGCCGGAACCATTTTTTCTCTCATCAGAAGATGTAGAGTTTTTTCATCAGCTTGGTCCTCATCTTCTAAAGTTCTACACCGCCTGGAACAAACTTTACCTGGAAAGTGTGAAAGGGCTTTGCCCGAAATGGTTCGCACAATATCTGGATGCGGGGAAACCCCCGGAATTGGTCGAGTTTGGCAGAATGAAGCGGTTTCGCCAAACCTTGCCGTCACTGCTTCGACCCGATGTGATTGTCACGGAGAATGGATTTGCTGTGACGGAACTCGACTCGGTTCCCGGAGGGTTTGGCCTGACGGCTGAACTCATGTCCCTTTATAAGGACCCCTCCTGGCAGATTGTTGGTGATACCGAGGGCGGGATCCCGACCCTGTTTTACAAAATGGCCGAATCTCTCGCCAAAGAGAAAAACCCCTGTGTCGCCATTGTCGTTTCTGATGAGGCGCAAGACTATCGCAGCGAGATGGAATGGCTTGCAAGCCTGTTAAATAAAAAGGGGGTCTACACAGTTCACCCCAGAGAGGTTCAGTTCCGTGAGGAGGGCTTGTTCATCCTGGATGCGGGGCAATGGCTTCGGGTCGATGTCCTGTACCGTTTTTTCGAGTTATTTGACCTCAAAAATATCCCAAAATCCGAGTTGATGATGTATGCGGCAAAAAAAGGCCAGGTCGTGACCACCCCTCCCTACAAAACCTGTTTGGAAGAAAAGCTCAGTTTTGCATTATTCCACCACCCCTCCCTGAAACCGAATTGGGAAAAAACCTTGGGTTCTGAAACTTTTGACACCTTATCTCATCTAATTCCTGAAACCTGGATACTGGACTCCCGCTCAATGCCTCCTTATGGAGTGATCCCGGGATTGGAGTTGAAAGGCTCTCCGGTTCAGGATTGGCAAGAATTGATGGGTTTGACCCAAAAGGAACGGGAAATGGTGATCAAGCCTTCGGGTTTCTCACCAGAATCATGGGGAAGCCGTGGGGTTGTGGTAGGACACGATGTTTCCGGAGAGGTATGGCAGGAAACTCTGACGAAAGGATTACAGAGTTTCCCCGACCAAACTTCGATTTTACAGAAGTTTTACAAGGGAAAACGAGTACCGGTTTCCTATCTGGACCAAAACTCGGGCAAGATGGAAACGATGCAGAGCCGGGTGCGGCTGACACCTTATTATTTTGTGGTGGAAAACACCACCCATCTGGCGGGCATTCTGGCGACACTTTGTCCACAGGATAAAAAGAAAATTCACGGAATGACGGATGCTGTGATGATGCCCTGCGCCATAAAAAAATGAACGGCTCCGCCGCAAGCGGACGGGGTATCCGGTAAAGATTTTTATTTAAAAGCCGTGGCAAGCCATGGGAAATAAAACCCACTGGTGGGATTCAAGGTGATTTTTAAACGATGAAGCTCTATAACTTAGATGGATGCGGTTACTGCTCAATGGTTAGAGATGTTCTGGCTCAAATGAGTCTGGAATATGAAAAAGTTGACGTGCCGTGGCCCCATCAACAACGCAAGGAAGTTTACGAAATATCGGGGCAAACTACCGTCCCGGTTTTGGTGGATGGAGATACCATCCTTGACGATGAATATGAGATCATTGACTATCTGAGAAAGACCTATCCGGTTAATTCTTAAACTCCCATAAAGTAAGGAAAAAACATGGAGCCTTGGCAAAAACAACTCAGCCAGAGCGCGGTGAAGATTGAAGACCTGCCGTTTATTCCCGAATCTCCTGCATATCGGGAACGGCTTAAGAAAGTGGGAGAACTCTATCCCATACGAATCAATTCTTATTTCTTGAATCTCATTCAAGGTCCCAATGACCCTTTATGGAAGCAAGTGGTCCCCACCATCGAAGAGTTGGACGACTTTATCGAGGGAGAAGCCCTGTTCTCCGACCCGCTTAATGAGGAAGGCGACATGCCCGTCCCGGAACTGGTTCACCGCTATCCGGACCGGGTACTGTTAATGATCAACAATCAATGCCCTATTGTCTGCCGATTCTGCACGAGAAAACGTAAAATTGGTTTTCCCGGAATCGTCACACGCGAAACTCTGCGGCAGGGTATTGAATACATCCGTAATAATCCTGAAATCCGTGATGTGGTCATGTCCGGTGGAGACCCTCTTCTCGTCCCGGATAAAGAACTCGACCGGATCCTCGGTGAATTACGGTCCATCCCGCATCTGGAAATTATTCGCATAGGCACGCGGGTTCCCGGAACTTTGCCGGCCAGGATCACGGAAAACCTTTGCTCAATATTGAAGAAATATCATCCCCTTTATTTCAACATGCATTTTAACCACCCAGCGGAGATCACTCCCGAAGTGGAAAAAGCCTGTGCCATGCTTGCCGACGCGGGAATTCCCCTGGGCAGTCAGACCGTTCTTTTAAAAGGAGTCAATGATAACTCAGAAGTCATGAAAGGGTTGATGCTGAAATTACTGAAGAACCGCGTCAAGCCCTACTATATTTATCAGGCCGATATGACAGAGGGAACAGACCATTTCCGCACATCTGTACAAAAAGGACTCGACATAATAAAAGACCTCATGGGCCACACTTCAGGGATGGCGGTTCCTTATTTTGTTATTGATGCCCCGGGCGGAGGCGGCAAAGTAAGACTGCTCCCCAACAGTGTCATCGAACACAACGAACATGAAGTGGTGATCACCAATTACGAAGGTAAGGTGTTTCGCTATCAACAGCCTAATGGCAAAAATGGATCCTCAAACGGAAACTCCAAAAGTAAATCGAATCTCCAAAAACAGGATATGTGCCAACTGCCTGCCTGAACAAATCCAAACATTCCTTCCAGCATTTTCGACTTCCTGATAGAATCATTGTTTTGAGAGCATCTCTAAAAATTGCTTTTGGACATATGTTCTACAGCAGTCCCGAAACTGGGAAAAGGCTTTGACAAATTATTCCCAAGCCGTGGAACTTGATACCAAAAATCCTGACATTTACAATAATATAGGGGTGATCTACAAAGAACTGCGCCAATACGACCGCGCTATTGAAGAGTTCCTGAGGGCTATCTATTTAAATCCTAATTATGCAAAGCCTTATAACAACATTGGCGTGGTATACTACGCGAAAAAAGATTTCCCCGGAGCGATTCGAAATTACCAAAAAGCGATCTCAATTGATCCTAAGAACCTGGAGGCGTTGAACAACCTGGCGGTGGCCTATAAACGCATAGACCAGTTGGAAAAGGCCAAATCCATTCTGAATCAGGCTCTCAAAATTAACCTGGCTCATGCGGGTACCCATTATAATCTGGCTGTATTATACGAAAAGGAAGGAAACTTAAAATCCGCGATTCATTTTTACCAACGTTTTACCGACTTGGGCTCAACCAGTCATCCGGCATTGGCCGCTAAAGTCCAAAAACATATTGAGACCCTGAAATAGGTGAAAAGCGGGTCGCAGGAATCCACCCATGTTCAAAAAAGAATTCAAAAAAAATCTGATCGCCGGGTTATTGGTGACCATTCCGGCAGGCCTAACCTATATGATCCTGTCTTTCGTCATCATCCGCGTGGACAGAGCCATGGCGCCTGCGATCAAAGGAATCTTTGGGCCTCAAGGCCTGGATTTAATGGAAGAGTGGTATGTCCCGGGCATGGGATTTCTCTTACTTGGCCTCTTTATTATTGGAGTGGGACTGTTTGGAACAAACTTTATCGGAAAAAAAATTGTGGCTTTGGGGGAAAAATTTCTCCACAAAATCCCGGTGGTTCGGGTTATTTACACGAGCATCAAAAAAGTTGTGGATACCATCTCCTTGGCCGAAACTTCCAGTTTCCAAAAAATGGTACTTATCACCTACCCCCGCGAGCCATTAAAAACGCTGGGGATCGTATGCTGTGACACACCGGAAAATATCAATGACGCGTAAGGTGAAAAAATGCTGAATGTATTTGTCCCCACATCACCCAACCCGACTACAGGTTTCCTTTTCATGGTCCCGGAAAAGGATGCCATTGCCATGGAAATGTCAGTGGAAGAAGGATTGAAAATGATC
>JAPKCW010000293.1:0-2099 GCA_028822815.1 Nitrospinaceae bacterium
CCGCAACCTATCTCATGCTCTATGTCATTTATCCGCACAAACTTTAGTAGGGGTCGCCTGTTAGGGGATTAAAATCCGGCAGACGGAAAAATGCAGGAAGAAATAGGCTCGAAAGGGGAAAATTCTTTAAAATAAAGGGGCTTTACCCTTGACACTCCCTGATTTACCTGATAAATTTTGCGGGATTATATGACTTCGAAGTACATGAGAAGCAGGTATGTGGCGGCTATTGCGTTGACCCCAAGGCCGATATAAACGATGGTGTCAAAAATTTTTCCGTCTTTGCTGGCCATAAAAATCCTTAAAAGGTGAATTTTTTTCTTTGAAATAAAAGAGACATACCTTATCATTCAGATTTTAAAACTGTCAACAATAAACTTTTTGAATAAAGAATTAAATTAATTTTTCCTGGAGCAGACAATGGATTTAGAAAAGATTAAGGAAAAGGCAGGACCTTTGATTTATATTGGAACCATTATTTTTTCTTTGTGGTTCTTCTATTGGTTTGCATCTGTTTGGCGGTAATCGATTGGAAAGAGTGATCCAATCATTAATTTTTTTGGGGGAGTTTAAGGAAATATGAACGATCTTTCGGCTGAAGAACAGAAAAAATTTGTTACTCCAAAATCCATTATCTGGTTTATCATTGCCATAACCGTTATGGGTGGTTATTACTTCCTGATCAATGTTGGGTTGATGAAGGTTCAGGGACTTGATTTCTTCTATCTTTGGAGTTCAGGTAAGTAGTAGTTAATAATCCTGAATAACCGATCTTTAAAAAATGGCAAGCCCTATTTGGGCTTGTCATTTTTTTTGTCCTCTATTTGATGTGGGTCTTTCGGTGCAGGGAGAAAACCAGTTCAGGGAATGGGCGCAGGTTTTAAAGGATGAGCCCTTCAAAGCCATCTATTCCAGCGATCTTGACCGAACCCAAAGCAGTGCCCGATTATTGGGAGAACCGCATCAGCTTGAACCTGTAACCTATCCTGAATTGAGAGAGCTCTGTTTTGGGGATTGGGAGGGGTTGAGCGTTTCCGAGGTGGAGAAGAAGTATCCCAATCAACTGGAAGAACGTATGAAGAATATCGAAGCGTTTCAAGTAAATGGGGGAGAGACGTTTCTGCAATTGCAGGAAAGAGTGATCCCCAGGTTTGAAGGAATTGTGGCGCAACACCCCAATGAGCAAATTGCCGTGGTTTGCCACGGAGGAGTGAATCGGGTGATCTTCGCCCACCTGCTTGAGATACCCATGAAAAGAATTTTCAGGGTTAAGCAGGATTATGCGGCGCTCAATATCATCCAGTATTATGGTGATGAACCGGTGGTGGAGTTGCTGGGTGGGGTTGCCGACAATGTTTTGACCACCCCGACTCAGGACAAAAAAATAGCCATTCAGTAGGGATGCCCTTATGGGAAGTTTTCTGGTCCAGATCAAAAATGCGGATGTATATATTGGAGGCAACCAGGCCCTCAAGTCTTTGAACTGGACAATGAACGAAGGTGAAAACTGGGCTGTGGTGGGCAATAATGGTTCCGGAAAAACCACTTTAATGAAACTGGTCTTTGGCGAACTCATCCCGGTATATGGAGGTCAGGTCCACTGGTTCGGCAAGCGTGAACATACTCCGCTCCTGGAAGTTCGTGAAAAGCTGGGTTATGTGTCGGCTGAATACCAGAACAATTATGACCGCCCGGCACTGGGTTGGGAAGTAGTAGCTTCGGGATTTTTCTCTTCCATCGGACTTCACGAGTCAGTCACTCCGGCTCAAAAAGAGTCAGCGCTTAATGCCATGGCCCATCTCGGAATCGAATCTTTAGGCAATACCCCGTTTCAGCAAATGTCTTATGGCGAAGCCCGCAGAGTTCTATTGGCCCGAGCCATGGTCCATCGTACGAAACTGTTGATCCTGGATGAACCCTGCGCCGGACTCGATATTCCCACACGTGAACGCTTTCTCAACACGCTACAAAAATTATCCCGAAAACGCACCAGCATGATCTACGTGACTCACCGGATTGAAGAAATCATGCCTTGCATCACGCATGTGCTTTTCCTGAGAAAAGGTAAAGTCGTAGCGCAAGGCAAGAAGGATGAGATG
>JAPKCW010000294.1:0-2087 GCA_028822815.1 Nitrospinaceae bacterium
TTGTGATTTCAGTAGATGAAAAACAAGTATCTGTTTTTTTAGGGCCTGATGAAGGGACCATTGACATTCTCGATATGAATTGGGCAAGGCCTCCCAATACACGGCTGGACGGAAGGTGGGCAAAAATCAAAAGGCCCAGCGAGGCCCTGTATCCAGGAGATTTAATTTGGGTAAAACCACTACGGATTATTGGAGGTGGGCTGGGCTGGGCACTGGCTCTGGAGCAAGAACCACGAGTGGAAGGCAGCTTGGTAAGCCTGGACCCTAAAACAGGTCAAGTCAAGGCTATGGTTGGAGGCTATTCCTTCTCCAAGAGTAAGTTTAACCGAGCCGTACAGGCGGTCCGACAACCGGGCTCCGCGTTCAAACCCATCATCTATGCAGCCGCAATCAAAGAGGGATTTTCCCCAGCCAGCATCATCATAGACTCCCCGATAATATTCAAGGAAAAGGAAGATGCTTTTGACAAATGGAAACCTGTAAATTTTGAGGAAAAATTTTACGGACCGACTTCACTGAGAACCGCTCTCACCCACTCTCGCAATGTGGTAACCGTCAAGCTCATGCAAAATATTGGTGTCAAGGGGACTATCAAACTGGCAAAAAGTTTAGGCATCACCTCAAAGATGGAAAAAAACCTGTCCATATCGCTGGGATCCGCAGGGGTAACACTATTTCAGCTCACTTCCGCCTATTCAGCATTTGCAAATAATGGAACCCTGATCAAACCCGACTCAATCAGGAATATTCAAAACCGTAAAGGAGAAATTCTATACGCCTCTAAACCCGAAATTACCCAACCAATTTCTCCCGGCGTTGCTTATACCATCACAAGTTTATTGCAAAGCGTTGTGGAACACGGAACCGGGAAAAAGGTTAAGGCGCTTAATCGACCTGTAGCAGGAAAAACAGGAACTACCAATAATTTCGTAGATGCATGGTTCATGGGCTACACACCGGAGCTCGTAACCGGGGTTTGGGTTGGCAAGGATAAAGATGAGTCGCTGGGAAGAAATGAGACAGGGTCCCGGGCCGCCATACCCATATGGTTGCAATTTATGCAAGAGGCTCTTGTCAGCAAACCCATCACTAATTTTCAAGCTCCAAGCGAGATTCAATATCTGAGAATCCGTCCAGAAGTTGGAGAACCCGCTTCATTTAACGAGCCCGGTTCACGGTTCGAAATTTTCTTGCAGGATTATCTCCCGGATAATGTACAACCTTTCCCCGAAAATTTCCTGGAAGACACGTTCTAAATCAATCGGGGTCGAGACTATTCTTTGCCCCAGATAGAGTCATTACCCCTCCGGGGTATCACGCTGGCTAGTTTTTCTGAATAATTTTTTTTCTTTTTATTGTCAACGCAAAAATCTTTTTTTCGGAATCGCCCGAAGGAAGCAAGGTAGTCTTCCCCGTAACTCCTGGAAAGTTTTTAACGATTTTCAAGTTTTCCCGCATCTTGATCCTGTTATCCGCACCAGCCCGAATAATTTTTATAAATATGTTTGCGGCATCAAAAGCCTGGGCTGACAAGTAAACAGGCTCTTCACCAAAATTGGATTTGAATTCCTGAACAAACTGCCTAACTTCCGACTGGTCAGAATTGGGATAGTAGCCATCGACAAAATAAACCGTCTTCAAATGTTTCCCTCCCATCTTGACCAGTTCAGGGGAGTTCCATCCATTGGTACCTAGCAAGGTAACATTATCGACATTATAAAAAGCCAATTGGGGAATTATCAGGCCCACTTTATCATAGACTCCAGGAATAAAAATCGCGTCATAACTCAATTCCAGGGACACTTTTAATTTTTCAACATTATTCTCTGACCAATGCCCCATATCAACAATTGGACGGGATAATAAAGATGTATCACTAAAATCTTTTATTTGACCATCGTTCAACAATATTTCGCGGGCAATCTTTGTCAATTCATCATCCTCAACACCGCCTAACTGCAAAATCTGATTTTTAAAATCATTCTGGGAGCGCTCGTAACCGGAAACCACAACCACTTCCCCTCCCAGAGCTTCCACTTCATTAATAAAGATATCCTTCAATTCCAATCCGAAAGGTTCAAAAGGAT
>JAPKCW010000295.1:0-2077 GCA_028822815.1 Nitrospinaceae bacterium
TCAGAAGTTTGCCAGTATTCCAAAGTGATAGAAAGTTCAGTAAAGGTCCTATGACGGTTACCTCCAGTCTCAACGGATCTCTCACCGTGATTTTGAAGACAACCAGCGCCAGGCCCTGATTTTAGACAAGTTGGAAAAACTGTTTCGAACCAGTTCTAAAGTTTCACAAAGTGAAATCCGTGAAGCCTTCGTCAATAAAGAGGAGAAAGCCAAACTGGACTACGTGCGGTTTAACAGCGATCACTTCCAGGTCGAAAAAAGTTTTACCGATCAGGAACTCAATGATTTTTTTCAAGCCAACAAAAAACAATTTGAGATACCGCCGCAAATCCGAGTTGAATATGTGAAATTAGAGCCCAAGACCTATCTTGCGCAAATTGAACCCCGAGATGAAGACATTGAGGACTATTACCAGACCAAGATCGCTGATTTTCGCGTTGAGAAAAAATACCGCGCAAGCCACGTACTCGTCAATATAAAATCATCAGAAATTGAGGGAAACGCTTCTCCTGAAGAAAAACAGAAACAGGCTGAAGATAAAGCGAAAGCCTTGGCCACAGAGTTGCGGGAAAAAATTAAAGCAGGTGCCGACTTCGGAGAAATTGCGAAAAAACATTCCGATGACCCAGGATCAGGGCCTAAAGGAGGAAGTCTGGGAGAGTTTCCCAAAGGGACCATGGTATCTGCCTTTGAAACCGCTCTCAACAAGTTGGAAATCGATGGAATAAGCGAACCTGTTTTAACTCCCTTTGGCTACCACATAATCAGATTGGAGGGCCGGGAAGAAGAGCGTATCAAACCGCTGGAAGCGGTCCGGGAAGAAGTCATCCAATCCCTGAAAGAAATCAAGGCTCGGCAAAAGGTCAGAAGAACCGCAAAACACATTTATCAGGAAACAGAAAAGGGCAGTAACCTGAAATCAGCCGCTGAAAATAATCAGGCTCAGACAATTGTCACCGGTTTCTTCTCCAGGGAAAACCACAATCTCCCGGAAATCGGTGACCAACCTCAATTCTTCAACACGGCTTTCAGCCTGGAGGAAAACAAGGTCAGCCAGCCGATGCATACCTTGGAAGGGTCTTTCATTTTAAAGGTCACTGGCAATAAACAAGCCTATATTCCAGAGTTGGAAGAAGTCAGAAAAATTGTTGGGCCGGCACTGACCGAACAGGTCAATCAGGAGTACACCTCGTCAAAATTCAAGGAACTGGAACAAAAACTTTCGCAGGAAAAGGACTTGGAAAAAGCCATTCAGGGACTGGATTTGGGTGTCCGGCATACTCCATCCTTTAGCAGGGCGGACTCCATTCCGGGGATTGGAAATATCAGAGAAATTAAGGAAAAAACTTTCGCGATGAATGTGGGAGACATATCCTCCGCGAAGGTGAGAAACCGTTTCTACCTGTTTAAACTAGTGGAAAAAGAAGCGGCGGGAGAACCCGACAAAGAACAAGTCCAAAAAATAACCCAACAGCTCAAACGGGAAAAAAGCATCCAAATGTTTCAAGAATGGGTGGAAAACTTGAAAATCCGGGCGGAAATCATGATCGACAAAAACTTGTTGTAAATTCCGAACCGCCACCATCGTGATGCTGGACCCAACTAGTCCGCATATCAGGGGAAGTAAAATCCAACCCTCCCTCAATCCCTCCCTATGAAGGGAGGGAAGTTGGCAAGGACTTAGTTGTACCGAGAAAACCTTTTGCTAGCCAATAAAAGCTATTGCCCATTGCCACTGGCGGCTCGCCGGGCCTAGTGGTGTAGCCGGTGAATTGCCAGAATTTTCTTTGTCAATGATTCGATATCCTCAGCAATAACCCGAATCATCTCTTCCTTACGTATCCCCCCCAGATCATAAATAATATCCGGCACCGAGCCGTAGTCCGTAAGCGCTTTCTGGGTTCCCCATTCCAGAGAAGACCCCTCCCGGACCCTTATACTTTTGGGTTCATCGGCCCTGTCAAAGGAAGCAATCTTGAACCGGAGGCGTTGGCAGACACTCAGTAGTGCGTTCGTATATTTGATATTCATGACAGCGCGTTTTTCCGGATCATGGCGCATGACAGTCAAAATAATA
>JAPKCW010000296.1:0-2054 GCA_028822815.1 Nitrospinaceae bacterium
GTCAAAGTCAGGTCGGAGCTTTCAACATCTACCATAGTTGTCATTTCATCAAGCCGCTGGGGAAGCGTGCTCTTCATCCGTCTGGCAACGGCCTGAAATATTTTTGCATCCATCTGCGGATTATTTATTCCTGAAACAGATTCCGTTTCTTCTGTGTTTGAATTACACCCTGCCACCCCTAAAAGGGAAAGAAGTACCGCTAATTGTATCAACATCATTATAGTCCTACCCATAACCACCTTCTTTGATCAGATTTTTTTCCTACCATCATACCGCGGGCAGTACCTCACTATGTTAATTTATAACGAATCAAAGGATTTAGGTTCTTATAATAAGGTTAGAGGAGTTAACGGGACTAACCCCTGTAGCGAGATTTTTTAACTCGATTCCAGGAGACGGACTATGAACGGATTTAAAAAACTCATCATCCTGCTTTTTATTCTGATGTTTCCGACTGCCGCATTTGCGTCTGGCAAGGCACAACTTAACCTCTGGAAAAAAGACCTCTTTTATTATGGTCTCTGTGGACACTGTGCGGAACTGGTCAGTTCTGTGGAAAACAAAGACCGGACTGATTTCTTTCCTTATGATAATCTTGGCTTGCGGTCGGGTTATTTCGTAGCAGATCTGGCCGGACCTGCTGGCACTTCTGTCACTTTGTACGGATTGGAAGATTCCGCACTAACCATGGTTATCTGGTCATTGTAAAAAAGGATGATTCGATGGTAGAAATTGATGACCTCGGAGCATTTGCCGCAGGCGAGTGGACGGATGTTGAAAAAGAAAAGGGGGCCTACTCTGTCTTTTACCATCCGCATCAAAATTTTGAATCCCTTATCTCCTCCGTAAAATGGGGTAAGTGGTGGGACGGCTCCATCCCTGAAAAAAGTAACTGAATCTCGCTATAAAGATGGAGACAGGGAAACGATATTCAGGAGTCCAACTTGAGTTTCATGGTAAGGATAGCCAAAACTAAAACCAGGGTGACCGTGTTCCAAAATATGATGGGAGGTTCCTGAATTAAAAACCCATAAACCAGCCAGAGCATCACCCCCACGCTAAAAACGGAAAACATGCCCAAAGAAAGATCAGAGGCCGACCGGCTTTTCCATATTTTTACCACCTGCGGCAGAAACGAAATAGTAGTTAAGAACCCTGCCAAAAAACCCACCATGGTGGTTGTACTCATTTTATTCAGCCTCTAAAAAAGTTAACCGGCGAGGAGCCGCCGGGGGCAAATTATAATGTCTTTATTTTACCCTTGCAGGGCATAAAAAGAGAGTCACTTAATTCTTTCGAATCAAAAAGAATCCGCCCATTAACAACAAGATACCGAGCCATCGGGCTTCACTCATTTTTTGAATGGGAAAACCGAACCATCCAAAGTGGTCCATTAAAACCGATGCGATTAATTGGCCCGCCAGCAGTAACCCGACCAGGGCAAGCATTCCTATTTTGGGTCCTGCAAGTATGGACCCCAAAACCACCGCGGCACCGATGAGACCTCCCCCCCATACCCAAACAGGCATTGCTACAAACTTGCCAATCGCGGGCAAAGGAACTTTTAACAATACCACACTTGCCAACAGACATAATGCACCTACAACAAAGGAAACCAACGCCGCTAATAGCGGACTGTTGACAAACCGCGCCAGCTCCGCATTAATGCCAACTTGCACTGGCAACAGGAATCCCACAAAAAGTGCCAAGAAAGTATAAAGATAGTTCATAACACCTCCGTCCAAAAACTGCTAGTTTCCTCCTACCCAACCCATTCCAATCTGCAAATAAAAGCAGGTGCTTTGTTATTCTTCCGCCAATTCTTCCGCCAAATCAATGACTAACCTGAGGGTTCCTATAAGGTACAAACGATCTTCCTCCTCCATATCCTTCAACCAATTTTCATAACCATATTGAGCTAGTTGATTCCTTCCAGAAAGTCCATTTCCACGGTCAGCATCAAAATAACTCAGGCACAAAAACTCCTCCTGTGCCTGAGTGGCAACCTGGGAATAGCTTTCTGAGACCTGAATATATTTGAAAGTTGTTGAAGT
>JAPKCW010000069.1:0-9674 GCA_028822815.1 Nitrospinaceae bacterium
GATTTTTGCGAGAACCATTACATAAAAAAAAGGGGGGGGGGTGGCTCCCATTGTAGGGAGCCGGAGTGAAAAACTAGTTAGCCATCGATTTGGCACGCCACGGATTGGGTCACTTGGAGGTAAACCCAATCCGTTGGAGGTGGCAGTACCAGTTCGAATCTTCAATCATCTATACAGCAATCCTCATGCCATTTTGTTTTCTGACAGGCATAAAAACCCATAACTTATTTTAAACAAACATTTTTCTGATATTTTCCTGACAGTTCGCCGAGTCAAAGTTTCCCTCCCATTAGTGCAGTTTTGCCCTACCTTGCGTCAATTTTTGCCTGGTTTTCAGGAACATTATCCCCCATGAGAAATATCTTTGCTTAAGGCCTCTCTAAAAATTACTTTTAGCCATGAGCGGTCCTTATGAATTTTGGGCACGAATAGTAGCCCAAAAGACCAGCGAGTTGCCTTAGAGAAAATTATCGAATAAAAAGAGCCCTATAAAAATATTCCCTTAAAAATAAAACCTGTGGCAAAGTAGATAGGATGGATTGAAAATAATTTTTGAGGAAAATCGTATGTTACTGGATGTAGAAAAATTATTTCCAGCAGAGTCAATGACAATAATGATTGTCGATTATTCCAAGGATAATATTGATATTCTGAAAAAATTTCTAACCAAATTCGGATTTAAGATCACAGTTGCCCTCAGCGGAGAATTGGCCCTGGACCTGATACCTAAATTGAAACCTGATCTGATATTGCTGGATGTCATGATGCCGGGGATCGATGGTTATGAAGTGTGCATACGATTGAAAAAAGACAAGGATTTAAAAAACATACCCGTTATCTTTATTACAGCCAAGGGAGACACCGAAGATATCTTAGAGGGATTCGGAGTGGGAGCAGTGGATTACATTATGAAACCTTTCAGGCTGGAAGAAGTCTATGTCAGGGTCAAAACCCATCTAATCCTATCCGCCGCCCTTAAAAAATTAACCTTGGATAGCGAAACGGACCCTCTAACAGGTCTGTTCAACAGGCGAACTTTTATGCAAAAGATTGAAAATGAAGCCCTGCGCTTCAAGCGAACCCAAAAACCTTTTTCAATCCTTTTTGGTGATATCGATTTATTCAAAAAAATCAACGACACCTACGGCCATTTGGCGGGCGATGCTATTTTGGTAAGTATCAGCCACATCCTGAACACAGAAAAACGGGAAATAGACCAAGTGGCAAGATGGGGAGGAGAAGAGTTTTTAATTTTACTTCCTGAAACGAACTTGAAGGGAGCGGTTCAGCTTGGTAATAAAATCCGGAAATCAATTTCCGCAAAACCTATTACCCATGAAGGACAGGAAATTAATGTAACCATGAGTTTCGGGGTCAGCGAGTATAACAGTGAAACCCATATCGAAAAAATCATCGACCTCGCCGACCAAAGGCTTTATCTGGCAAAAAATTCCGGCCGCAACAAAGTCGTCTCGGAAGACGCATGAACCAAATTTTGAAATCAGCCTAACAGGTCAGACAAAAACCTTGTCATACTCTGAGTTGCAAATTGGGTTTGGGTGCGAAGCGACAAGGCACTTTTGATGGAACCGGGGTGCGTCAATACATACCATCCGGCTTTGAGGGTTGAAATTTCTCCATCACTTCCCAGAAACGAGGAGCTGTCCAGAAGCTCCTGGTCGACCCTGTCGGAAATCGCCCGTACAGATAGTAAAGGCAGGCCCTTTTCTTCAGCCACTCTGGCAATCGCCGAAGTTTCCATTTCCACTGCTTGAACACAATAACTCGTTCCCAGTTCCCGCTTGGCTGCTGGCTCGTGAATTACGGTATTGACGGTTAGTAGTCCACCCACAACCGCCTTAATTCCATCAGAACAGGGAGTGTTCCGGGCACGATCCAGCCAATTGGGATCAGAAAAATATTTTCTTTTTCCATTCACTTCCAAAATAGAATCGGCAATCACCAGATCGCCGACATTCAGTTCCGGCTGAACCGCCCCGGCATAGCCGGTGCTGATCAAAACCTTGGGCTGAAAATGGTCGATGACTTGAAGGGTGGAATCCTCGGCCCTTTGTTTGCCAACGCCGGACTGGACTAGGACAATATTCTGTACCCCCCACTTGCCGGGCCAGACATTTGTTTTACCCAGACGTACACGATCTGAAATATTCATTGCCCGCTTGATACCGGCAATTTCTTCTTTTACCGCTCCAAATATGGCAATACAATCATTCATAACACGGAAGTATACCACCCTCTTTCAACCCGGCAGTTCAAATTACTGCTCCCACGCAGTTTTAGTATTTGCTTCCTGGCTCAGCAGCTACTAGGGTTTCACACTCCTCGCGGTTTTAGTATTTGCTTCCTAACCCAGCGGGTGCTATGGTTTCGCACTTCCCGCAACTAACTGGAAATCTTTGATCTATGGCAAAGCTGAAACTGAATATTCCGGTCAAAAAAGGCGACCGGCTTGAGCTGGATGTTGAAACCCTGGCGTCCAGTGGTGACGGCCTTTGCCGATACGAAGGCTACACCCTGTTTACACCGGGCGGACTGCCCGGTGATAAGATCGTGGGGAAAGTTGTCAAAACCACTCCGCGTTTTGGCGTGATGAAGATGTTTAAAGTAATCGAGTTCTCCAAGGACCGTGTCGACCCTCCCTGCCCTGTTTTCTTCAAATGCGGCGGTTGCAAATTCCAGGACCTGGCCTATGAAAAACAGTTGCAGTTTAAAATCCAGATTATCAAAGACAGCCTGAAACGCATTGCCCATATTGAACCCCCGGAAAATATTGAAGTCATCGCGGCGGACTCGCAATACCAATACCGCAACAAAGGCAGTTTCGCGGTACAGGGAAATACGGGAAAACCTCTTATCGGATTTTATGCTGAAAGCTCCCATGATGTCGCCGACTCGGCCACCTGTGACATTCTCCTGCCCGCAATTAACAATACAAAGGAATGGCTGCGCCAGCTTTTAGAAAAGCATGAGATCTCTATTTACCACGAACGCAGTCATCAGGGGCTCCTGCGCGGATTGATCATCAGGCATTCCTTATCAACGGGAGAAACCCTGGTCGGCATGGTCACCAACAAAGGCAGGTTTCCAAGAGGGTTTCTGGCCGACCTGACCCAGGAGAAGAATTTAAAAAAGCTGGGCATTGTCGGTCTGATTCAGAACATCAATTCGCAAAATACCAACGTGATCATGGGTTCTGAAAACAAGGTGCTGTGGGGAAAAAACCGTTATACCGAGAACCTTGGAGGGTTGACTTTTCACCTTTCCCTCGGCTCCTTTTTCCAGATCCATTCCAAACAGGCAGAAAAACTTTATACCCTCATTGACCAATGGACCGAAGAAGCCGGAGATCGAACCCTGGTTGATGCTTATAGTGGATCGGGAGGCATCGCCCTGTGGCTGGCAAAGCAGGGTAGAAGTGTAATCGGAATTGAAAAATTTGAACCGGCCATGGAAGATGCAAGACAGAGCGCTAAAAGCAATGGGCTTTCCAATTGCCAGTTCCTTACCGGAGCAGTGGAAGAGCATGTCTCTAAAATTGCTTTGGATAAAACCGTTCACACCTTCATCATGGACCCTCCCCGTAAAGGTATATCAGAAGCGGTTATCCAAACTCTCTTACAAGCCCAACCTAAACAAATCATTTATATTTCGTGCAACCCGGCCACCCTGGCCCGCGACCTGGAACGTCTCGATGGATACAAGATTCAGGATATCCGGGTGATTGACATGTTCCCTCAAACCCAGCACATAGAAACCGCCGTCCGCCTCACCCACCGGCCAACGGCCAGTGGCCGTGGTATTCTACCTTAGCCTTTACCCGTGCCGAGCATGAAGTCAATGGTTGAATACCACGCATGCCCCACATGGGGTAAATACGCAATAGTTTTCGCTGGCTAACAACGACTCTTCTCGGCTTACTCAAGCTATGCTCTATCCCACCGGGCGTGGCCCGGTTGGCTAAACCGGCAATTAATGGTATACCTGTAAGATGGCAAATAGTCGAAAAATCGAACTATTGCAGGAGACTGATCTGCTCAGTTGTTTCGACGAGTCTACCCTGAGCAAGCTGGTCGAACATTGCCGGGAAATTTCCCTCGCACCTAAAGAAGTTCTATTCAATGAGGATGATCTGGAAAATGCCATGTACCTCATCCTCGAAGGAGAGCTTGAAGTTTTCAAGGGACCCAAACAAATAGCTATTCTAGGTCCGGGTCAATATCTGGGAGAAATGTCGCTGATCGAATCCAAAGCACGCTCCGCTTCGGCCAGGGCACAACAAACCACCCTGCTCATTGAAATCAATGAAGAACATTTCCACACCTATCTCGCGTCAGAACCCCAGGCGCTCCTCTCCATCATGCGTACCTTGTCAAGCCGCATACGCAATGATCTGGAAACGATGATGAAGGACCTGCGCCAACTGAGTATTTTTACCCACGATATCCGTAATTTCCTGAGCACCCTGGGTCTTGCTGAATTGACCATTGAAGATTCCATCGAAATGTTTGAAGGAACCAACTCCAGCCATAAAAAACGGGACGGGCTGGAAGACATGGAGCAATGCCAGCATGTGGTCGAAACGGTCCGCACCAACCTGATGGAGCTTCTGGATTCCAGTTTGAACCATGTAAAAAAAATCAAAACAATCCATTCTACCAGTCATAGAAGAAACTATAGCGGGGCTTACCACGCACCCACAATTGCACAACAAAACCATCAGCATCCTTCCCGAAGGGGATTCCCTGGATGCGGTTTTTTATCCTTTGGACATCCAACGTGTCCTGCAAAACCTGATCATCAACGCCGGCTACGTTACAGAAAGCGGAGGCCAGGTGGATGTCCGGGTCACTCAAAACAACGGGCTCCTAAAGGTCAGCGTAATAAATAAGGGTTGTGGTATCCCGGAGGACGTTCAGGGATATCTTTTCAAAGACACATTAACCACCAAGAAGGATGGCAACGGACTGGGCCTGCTTTCCTGCAAAGGCATAATCGAAGAAAATCACCAGGGAAAACTCTGGTTTGAAACTGAAGTGGGAAAAGGAACCACCTTCCACTTCACCCTACCCGCCCACTAATCCGCATATTGCATAGAGTTTCTAAATCACCCCACCCCATCCGGGGCATGCGTGGTATTCAACCATTGACTTCATGCTCGGCACGGGTAAAGGCTAGTGAAGAGGGTATAACTGGGGTTGGGGGGATTTGCTTTTTCTGCTTGGAACAGCAGACTTTTTAAGCCGAGACAACTCTTTGCTCGCCAGAAAAAGTAACGGTTCTCTGCCCCACGCCTAGTGGTCGGTTAGAATTTGGCGTGTTTGGGAGTTCTGGGGAAGGGGATTACATCGCGGATATTTTCCATGCCAGTGACAAACTGAACTAATCTTTCGAATCCCAACCCGAATCCTGAGTGAGGTGCCGACCCGAATTTCCGCAGATCAAGATACCACCAGTATTCTTCCGGGTCGATGTCTTTATCCCGCATGCGTTGTACAAGCACTTCATAATTTTCCTCACGCTGGCTACCGCCGATTATTTCCCCAAGGTTCGGCAGAAGTACATCCATGGCTCGCACGGTTTCACCACCTTCATTGAGTTTCATGTAAAAGGACTTGATCTGTTCAGGGTAGTTGAACACGATGATCGGTTTTTTGAAAACCTTCTCGCTGAGATAACGCTCATGTTCCGCCTGTAGGGCAAAACCCCACTCCACGGGGTAGGTAAAAATCTCGGATGCTTTTTGCAATTGATGAATGGCATCGGTATACGTCAGCCTCTCGAACCGATTGTCGATAATATTTCTCAGGGTCTCGAGAATGGTGGTGTCAATGCGCTTGTTGAAAAATTCCATGTCTTCGGCGCAGTGTTCCATCACATCCGACAATAAAAACTTAATGAATTCCTCAGCGAGGTCCATATTGTCATCCAGGTCATAAAAGGCCATTTCCGGTTCCACCATCCAAAATTCAGCGAGGTGCCGACTGGTGTTGGAGTTTTCGGCCCGGAAGGTGGGACCAAACGTATAAATGTCTGAAAGGGCCATGGCATAAATTTCTCCTTCCAGTTGTCCGCTAACCGTGAGAAAAGTTTTTTCGCCGAAGAAGTCCTGGGAAAAATCAACCTTTCCATGCACTCCCCCCTCCACACGTGGCGGCTTGGATAGATCCAAGGTCGTCACCTGGAACATTTCCCCCGCCCCTTCGCAATCACTGGTGGTCACAATAGGCGTGTTCAGGTAAACAAAGCCCTGATCTTGAAAAAACCGGTGGATAGAAAAAGCCAGTCGGTTTCGCACCCGCATGACCGCACCAAAAGTATTGGTGCGCGGGCGAAGGTGGGCGATCTCACGCAAAAACTCGAAGGAATGCCGCTTCTTTTGCAAGGGGTAGTCAACAGGGGCGGAGCCATAAACCCGGATTTCGATGGCCTGGACTTCCTTGGACTGGCCCTTTCCTTTGGAAGCAACTAGTTTGCCACGAACCGAGACACAACTGCCTGAATATTAGCCATACAGGAACCGTCATTGATCTCCAGAAAGGAAAAGCCCCCCTTGGAGTCCCGCCGGGTCTTCACCCATCCCTTGACCAGTACTTCACCCTCCTCACCATTGAGGAGGTCTTTGATTTTTGTCCGCTTCATAAGCTCCATTTATCCCCAACAGAGCCCTCATAGGAAGAGGCTCTTCTCATTGACATTAAAGGAGTTTTCAGATATTTTATGTAGGAACTATGCCTTCACAAGGCAGTTAGCAATAACTTTTTCCTGCATGGGAAAACCTACACACCATACTTCGTGTTTATTCTAGGAAATTTACTGAGTGCAACCGCTCAGGTTCTAAGCATTGTTTTACAGCTTTATATGTGGGTCATCATCGTCCGCGCCCTGTTGTCCTGGGTGAACCCGGACCCGTATAACCCCATCGTCCAGTTTTTACACAGTATCACAGAACCGGTTTTGTATCGAGTGCGACAGTTAATCCCCATGTCCGGAATGGGAATTGATTTTTCGCCGATCATCGTCCTTCTTGCAATTGTTTTCCTTCAAAGTTTTGTTGTGCAGTCGCTGGGAGCCCTGGCATTGAGACTACAATAACCTATCATGCGCCTGACTTATCTTGACATTCTAGAGCAGTGCTTCCACGACAAGTTCCGTGGCTACAACAAACAGGAAGTGGACACGTTTCTTCATCTTGTGGCCGATGATTTCAAATCCATGGCCGAGGATCTCAAGGAAAAGGATCGGCAAATCGATTTAAAAAGCGAGGAAATTCGTGAGCTCAAACAAAATCTGGATGAACTGCCTGAACCTAAAGCTGAAACCCCTCCAGAGGTAGAAGAAGAGTTACGCACACTGCGAAAAGAGCTGGAAGAAAAAGACCGGCTGATTCAGGAGATGAAAAAAACCAGTGAAGGACAGTCAAACAGCAGTAACCCGCTTTCGCAAATAACCCCTGAAATGCTGAAGGAAAAAGCAAAAAAAATCATCAACGTCGCAAAACAACATGCTGAAAAACACAAAGCCAACGCCGCGAAGGAATTGGACTCCCTACAAATGGAGATCCAAAAATTACAAAAACAAAAACAACAGCTGGCGGATAACATCCGGGCCACGGCAGTAGAACATTTGAGCAAATTTAAAGCGGGAAGCGGCAATGCCGGAAACGCGGTTTAAGGTTAACACCTGCGAAAATGGCATCCGGTTTTCAGCCGTCATTCAGCCCAGATCATCCCAGAACGAAATTTCAGGGATTTATAACAATTCCTTAAAAATTCGATTGACCTCACCACCGGTAGACGGAGCCGCTAATAAAACCTGTGTCAAATTCCTGGCCAAGTGGCTGAGGGTGAGTCCTTCCAGGGTCCGTATTGTCACGGGACTCAGCAGTAAAAACAAAATCATTGAAATTAACGGTGTTGATGAATCCGCTTTTCGAGATAAGCTGACCGCTAAAATCCCTAACCTTTTTAAAGAACACCAACCATGATCAAAACCATAGAGTATGTAGACGGGGTAGTGAGGATGATCGATCAAACCCGTCTTCCCGCAGAAAAAGTTTTCGTTGACTGCAAAACCATTGAAGAGGTCGGGCAAGCTATTCAAACCATGATTATCCGGGGAGCGCCGGCAATCGGTGTCGCGGCGGCCATGGGTGTCAGCCTTGGCGCTGATGCAATCACTGCTTCCAGCTTCGACGATTTTTACAGCGCGATGGAAAAACAATGCGACCACCTTGGCAAGTCCCGCCCTACAGCAGTAAATCTCGCATGGGCCATCAACAGGATGAAACAGGTTGCGAGGGAGTCAAAAGACCTTTCCATTCCCGAGTTGAAAACCCGGTTGAAAGAAGAAGCACTCACCATCCTGACCGAAGATATCAGCATTAACAAGGCGATGGGACAACACGGACAGACCCTGGTTGAAAATGGCAATGTGATTTTGACCCATTGCAACGCAGGGGCTTTGGCAACAGCGGGTTTCGGCACAGCACTGGGAGTGATTCGGGCATCCGTCAATGCCGGAAAAAATATCCGCGTACTGGCGAACGAAACACGGCCTTTCCTGCAAGGGGCGAGGTTGACCGCCTGGGAACTCAAGGAGGACAATATTCCCGTCAAGCTGATCACCGATAGTATGTGCGGTTTTTTTATGAAAAATCAGGAAATCGATCTGGTCGTTGTCGGGGCCGACCGCATTGCGGGAAATGGCGATGTCGCCAACAAAATAGGCACCTATATGGCTGCAGTGCTCGCCAAGGAAAACAATATTCCGTTTTATGTCGCCGCGCCAATCTCGACTCTGGACCTTTCCCTGGCATCCGGCGATGAAATACCCATTGAAGAACGCTCGGCCGAAGAAGTGGTGAACATCAATAACAAAAGGATTGCCCCGGAAGGCATTGAGGTGGCACATCCCGCATTTGATATCACCCCTAACAAACTGGTCACGGCCATCATCACCGAAAATGGAATCGCCCGGCCCCCCTTCACCGAGTCGCTCAAAGCTCTGGCACAAAAAAAATGAGAGCCATGATACTGGCAGCCGGCTTCGGGTCCCGCCTTAAACCCCTGACCCTCAGTCTTCCCAAACCAATGTTCCCGGTATTAAACCGCCCCCTTCTGGAACACGTGCTTAACTATTTAAGTTCCCAGGGTATCCAGGACATCATCGTCAATGTGCATCACCTGCCTGACAAGATTGTCGAGTATTTCGGCGATGGCACAGATTTCGGGGTGCGTCTGCAGTTTTCCAGGGAAGAAGAAATTCTGGGAACCGCAGGAGGACTCAAAAAGGCCCAGTCCTTCCTTGAAAAAGAAACGTTTTTAGTAATAAATAGCGACGTACTCACAGATATTGATCTGGATAAAGCTCTCAGTTTTCATAAAGAAAAAAAATCCTGCCTGACACTGGTGGTTCGACAAGATGCCGATCCGGAAAAATATGAACCTATTGAGTTGGCCGATGACGGTCGCATCACGCGATTTGTAAATGCGTCGATTAAAAACCCTCCCGCAACAACCCAACGCGTCATGTTCACTGGCATCCAGATCATGGAGCCGGAGATATTTTTCCGCATCCCTTCAGGAAAATTTTTTGGCACGGCAGAAGATGTGTTCCCGGCGATGATCGAAGACGGACTTCCGGTATATGGAACC
>JAPKCW010000070.1:0-9659 GCA_028822815.1 Nitrospinaceae bacterium
GACAAGCCATGGATCCTGGGTGAATGGTTCATGAATGCTGGGTGGAGCGATGAATCCGATGCTCGCAAAGCTGTTTTTAAAATCCATGGCAGTGGGAACGGTTGTAAATCTGTGATAATTTGTTATTTCAACAGGTTCAAGTTCCTGGTCATAAGAAAATAAAAATTCATCAAATTTATTTCTTACCCGATTTAAAACTTCTTTATGCGGAGTCAATAAAATGAGTTGAAAACGGGGGGCAGGATGAATGGCACCCATAGTTTTCCTGATTTCTTCGAGTAGTACTGGGGCTAAATGGCTTTCATTCGCAGGGACCCTTAATTTTAATAGCAACACCTTGAGTTTAACTTGCGTGGTAGCCCATTCCATCAAATCCTGAAAGGTAGAAATATTTATATGAGTGTCTTTATCTTCACCGTACCAGAGGACAACCTTTCTGTCTCGGGTTAGGGATAGGTCAGCTATCAGAGAGTTGGCTCCATCGAGGGCTTTTTGAAATGCGGGAATGGTGTTTTCCGGAAATTTGGACCCTTTACGGGCGATCACCAAAAAATTATCCGAGGAATAAATAGAACCCATTCTTATGGGACATTTTGCTGTGCTGTCGCTACTGATGCCGTTTAAAAATATCAAAACCAGCCAAAAACATACGACAAACTTAATTCCCCTTTTCTTTTTATGCGCCATAAAAAGATCCGAAAAAAAGTGATGGTGTGGATAAATTAAAGGTTTCAAAAACTATTATCTAATACTTTGTCTCCCCCACTATTCAGCATCAGGACTCCTTGCGCGAGTATTAGGGTAAAGGCAAATAATAAGCATAAATCGCTGGTGGTTAGGGGTCGCGACGAACGAGGCGCACCGCATGGGAAATGGTTTGGTCGTCCTTGCCGTACCAGTAGGCACACCCATTCATATAGAACAGGATTTGGGCTTCTTTACCACGGGTTGATGAGGTCCACGTGCAGTTTGCTGCTCCGGGGGGAAATATGGAGTCGAGATGAATGTCGCCACCTTTAAAATCCTTATTCAACTTTTCCTTATCATAAATGGATGACGCCTCATGAACGGTCGGGATGCGCCAGTCATCATATCCACCAAATTTTTTTTCGTTTATTTTTTTCAGGTATTCTTCCGTTTCTGTGTAAGAAACTTCTTTATCCATATCCAGTCGCGAGTCGTTTGACATCCAGGTGACGCTGGTCAGCGAATCGTAAATAGTTCCATCGTCTCTCTTCAAAAACCTTGATTTTTCGTTACCCATTCTAGTTCTCTCCGTAATAACAGGGCTCCTTTTCCCGCTTTTAGGCAGCCGCATATCTTTAAGTTAAACCTATGGCTTTATTTTAACCGATGCACGGGTTATTTCAAAAACTCACTTGCCCATTAGATGTTTTCGCCTCCAGTTGAAAAGTTATAATTTAACAAAACTTGTCAACCGAAGTCGTGGTTTTTACACTATCTTTATAGTCAGTTTGCCTAAAAGGCAAGCCCCCCACGCCGAGTGGCCTAGTGGTAGAGGTCTTTGCGGCGGTCTTTGAACAGGTGGTTGTGGGGTGTGAGGAATTTATCGCGGGCTTTTTCCAGGTCGATTTCGACGATTTGGACTTCTTCTTCGGTTTCGGATGCACGGACCAGAATATTTCCATCTGGGTCTACAATCTGGCTCTGACCTATAAATTTAAGAACTCCCATACGGTCTTCTGTTCCCACCCGGTCAGCGGTGACGGCAAAGACACGGTTCTCCAGGCAACGGGTAATCATAGCTTGCGGGCAATGGGTCAGGACGAGATTGGAGGGGTGAGCGATCAGGTCTGCTCCCATAAGGGCCAGAGTTCGGGCTGTTTCAGGAAAGCGCCAGTCGAAACAGATCATTACCCCTACTTTTGCGCCGGCGATATCAAAGACCTTGAGCGGCAGATTTCCCGGGTCGAAGCAGGCCTTTTCTGTATCAAAAAGATGGATCTTGCGGTATTTGCCAATATAACCGTTGGGGCCGGTGATGACGGCAGAATTGTAAACATAATTTTCGTCGATTTCAGCAAGACCAGCGATTATAAAAGTATTGGTTTTTTTTGCAAGGGCGGTCAGCGCGCTGGTGGTCGACCCTCCAGGAACTTGTTCCGCGAAACTACGCGATTCTTCCCAATCTTTGAACTGGTATCCTGTCGCAAAAAGTTCCGGAAGAACAAACAGGTCGGCACTGTGCCCGTCAAGAAGCTCTTCGACCCGGTCGAGGCTTTGCTGAATATTTCCAAACACGGGGTTGTTTTGAACGAATCCTACTCTCATAGACATGTTATTTTACAGATAGTTATAGTTGATTTTTTTAACTGCAACAAATGCGGAACAAATTTTAGAGTTGGTTTCATTGGTTAACTCATAAAGGTTAACTCATAAATTACTTTATAAAAATCGGATTATATATTTTCGACGGACTCAAAGGGAAAATTTTTCCCCGCATAAATCAGTCCACAGGATTTCAGTTTCTTGCAATTGGCACTTCCCCGGAAATCATCAAGCACCACTTCATAAAACATCCAAGACAAGGTATTATTACGGTATGACCAAACCAATCACATTCTTATTTGCACTCACTTTTCTGTTTCTCTTTTCTGGAAATGGTTTTGTCTATGGTGATGAACCAGAAGTGAAAAGGGAATACTGGGATAATGGGAAGTTGAGATTGGAAGGAAACTACAGAGATGGAAAATTAGACGGTCTTTCCACTTATTTTTATGAGAATGGAATTAAAATGTTTGAGGTTCATTTCAAATATGGAAAAAAAGATGGTCTTCAGACTCATTGGTATACAAACGGAAAGAAATGGTATGAACGGCACTATAAATATGGGAAAAAAGATGGTCTTGATACTGAATGGTATATTAATGGAAAGGCAAAATTTAAAGGGCATTACAAAGATGGAAAAAAGCATGGTCTTTTAACTTCTTGGTATGAAAACGGAAAGAAAGATTTTGCACGACATTACAAAGATGGGAAACGAGATGGTCTTTATACCTCTTGGCGCGAAAACGGAAAGAAATGGTATGAAATAATTTTCAAGGATGGAAAAAAAGATGGTCTTATGACTGAGTACTATGGGGATGGAAGAAAATGGTATGAAGTTATTTTCAAGGATGGAAAAAAAGATGGTCTTATGACCGAATACTATGGGGATGGAAGAAAACGGTCTAAGGGGAATTACAAAGATGGGAAACGAGATGGCCTTTCCACTTATTGGTACGAAAATGGAAAGAAATGGTATGAACGGCATTACAAAGATGGGGAGAAAGAGGGTCTTGATGCTGAATGGTACGAAAACGGGAAGAAATGGTATGAAGTTTTTTTCAAAGATGGGGAAAAGGATGGTCTTGGTACTGAGTGGTATGAAAACGGGAAGAAAAGAATGGAGAAACATTACAAAAGCGGATTAAAAGAAGGACGCTGGACTGAATGGTCAAAAGATGGGAAGAAAACATATGAGAAATATTTCAAAGACGGGAATGAAGAATAGTTTCTTTGGGTTTTTCTAAACGCCTCACAACTCGCAATCTCAACGGTCATCCTTCCTTGCGCATCGCAATAAAAACACCACAGGGGCTGAGTTGATTTACAACTGCAATATAGAGGTTAGGTCAACCGGGAAGTTTTGTGTCTCAGCAGATGGTCAATGAGCGTCAGGGCGACCATAGCTTCGGCAATAGGAACGGCCCTGGGGGCAACACATGGGTCGTGACGGCCTTCAACACGAATTTCAGATTTTTTTCCTTTTTGGGTAATGGTTTCCTGTGCTTTGTTGATGGATGAAGTGGGTTTCACAACCAGTTTGACCACGATATCCATGCCATTGGAAATTCCGCCAAGAATTCCCCCGGCGTTATTGGTTTGGGTCATCACCTTCTTGTTTTTCATGACGATGATATCGTTGCACTCTGACCCGGTCATGGCGGCGGTTTGGAATCCTGCTCCTATTTCCACGCCTTTTACTGCAGGGATACTCATGACTGCCTTGGCCAGGTCGGCATCCAGTTTATCGAAGACCGGTTCACCCAACCCGGCAGGCACTCCCTGGGCAACCACTTCGACTATGCCTCCCAGTGAGTCGCCGTTTTTACGCGCCTGCATGATGGCTGTCACCATTTTTTTTGCCGTTTTTGCATCTGGGCAACGCACGATATTTTTTTCTATTTCCTTGAAGTTAATGGTTTCTGCTACATGATGTCCGATCTGCCGGGTGAACCCGGTGATGGTGATTTTATCCCGGGCCAAAAGTTTTTTGGCAATGGCTCCGGCGGCGACTCTGCCGACCGTTTCCCTGGCACTGGCTCGTCCACCACCCCGGTAATCTCGAAACCCGTATTTCACGTCATAGGTGTAATCTGCGTGACCGGGACGGTACAGGTGTTTAATCAATTCATATTTTGAGGAATCGGCATCCTTGTTATCCACCCACATGGAAATGGGTGTTCCTGTGGTCTTGCCCTTAAAGATGCCGGACATAATTTGGATCTGGTCACCTTCCTTACGGGTTGTGGTGACTTTGCTTTGGCCGGTTCGCCGTCGGTCCAAATCTTTTTGAATATCAGATTCTTTAAGGGGCAAACCTGCAGGACAACCTTCTACCACCACGCCAATTCCACCACCATGAGACTCGCCCCAGGTAGTAATTTTAAAAAGTTTTCCTATAGAACTGCCAGCCATAAATTTAGGGGTCGAATGTAACGAATTCTGCCGGGATATTCCCGGGAATCAGGACATTCCATCGAGTGTTAAGGGTGTTAAAGCTTTGAAAAATAAGATTATATGATCAGGCGGGGGTGTGAGTGCCAAGGCCTTTAGACCTCTGGTAAGTGGGTCTATGCGAATGAGGTGAGGATTTTACCTTTAAAATCCCGTTTCAGGATTCCTTCTCTTCTTCAACTTTTGCATGATTGTCCACCAGTTGTCTCAGTTCCTTACCGGCTTTAAAAAAAGGCACTTTTTTAGAAGGAACTTCCACTTTTTGTCCTGATTTTGGATTACGTCCAGTCCTGGCATTTCTTTGCCGGATGCGGAAACTTCCAAACCCTCTCAGTTCAACTTTTTTTCCTTCGGCCAATGATTCGGTAATACTTGAAAAAACAGTATTCACCACAACCTCGGTCTGTTTTTTTGTGAGGTTGATCTGATTTGCTACTCTTTCAACAAGTTCTGCTTTAGTCATTAAAAAGTTCCCCCCACCGGTAAACAATTTAACTGGCGCTTTGAAAATGAATTCGGGGAATTATATCATTCACTGGAATTAAGTCAAGCCCAATATTTTAATGGGTTTACCCGTTTTCAAAGCCTGGTTTTGGTGCCCTGAAAAGTTTCTTTCGGGAGGCTGGTACAACGGGGTTCCATAACTTTTACAAGGGGAGCGGAATTTGATTTATTTTGCCGGGAAAGTCTTATAACTACTTGTTTTATTGTGGAAACCAGACATATTGCAGGCGGGGAAGTGATGCAGGCATTAAGGTTGCGGCAAGCCTGCTGGGAAGTGAGCTCTGGAGAAGCCAGTCGAAAAAGGGCGTTTTTTCTTTTTCTTCAATAACTTTAGGTCTTCCTTCGACACCGATTTTTTTTGCCAGGAGTTCGATGGTTTTTTCGAGTCCGCCCATTTCATCTACCAGTTTTAACGTGAGGGCCTGCTGGCCGGTCATTATCCTTCCATCGGCAATCTCATTGACCTCCGACACGGGCAGTCCCCGGCCTTTAGCAACGGCCTGAACAAATTGCTGGTGCACATCGTCCACGACACTTTGCAACAGTTTTCGCTCTTCCGGTTTCATGCCCCGCAGGGGGGAACCTACATCCTTGTATTTGCCGCTCTTAATGATAATCGGCTTAACGCCGATTTTATCAGTTAGTTCCTCGATATTGCTAAAAGCCATCACTGCCGCTATGCTCCCCGTCAGGGTACCGGGATTTGCCAGAACGTAATTGGCCGCGCAGGCAATATAATATCCACCCGAGGCCGCTACCGTTCCCATGGAGGCATAAACCGTTTTATGATCGGCCTTCAGTTTCATGATCTCGTTATAAATCTCCTGCGCCGGGGCAACCGCTCCCCCTGGAGAATCAATACGCAGGACGATACCCCGCACATTCGGATTATGGCGATAGTTGGAGAGCTGGCGGACAATGTTTTGGGAATCCATGAGCATTCCCTGAATGCGGACCAGGGCGATTTCTCCGGAAGGGGATTTCCAGCGATCCGGTAACAAAGCAGAGCCGACGGCTAGCAGAACCATCACGGCAAGGAGTCCGGCTGAAAACCGTAAAAATGATCGCAAGAAGGATCTTTGGGGTTTATTTTGGGGTTCCATAAGTCAGGACTCTGGACCCTTTCGGGTCCAGAGTTTCAGATTTTATTCTTCTTCTTTAAAGTTTTCCAGGTCCACCTGTTCTTTTTCGATTGCCGAAATGTCGAGGTTTTCCTTATAGGCTTTAATGCTTAAAGCGATCTTTTTATTAGTGGTATCCACTTTTATCACTTTTGCCTTGATATCATCGTCCACCTTCACTGCAGACTCAGGATCGGAGATCTTTTCCGAGCTGAGCTGTGAAACATGGATCAGGCCTTCTAATCCGTCGCCAAATTCTGCGAACGCGCCGAATCCGGTCACCTTGATGATCTTGCCATCGACTTCAGTGCCGATGGGATAGTTGGCCGCGATATCATCCCAGGGATCAGGCTGCAATTGTTTGACCCCAAGGGAAATCCGGCAGTTATCCTTGTCGATGCTCAGCACCGTAGAGGTGATTGTGTCCTTTTTCTTCAGGATTTCAGAAGGATGCTTGATCTTTTTCCAGCTCAAGTCGGAAATATGGATCAGGCCATCCACGCCGTCTTCCAGTTCCACGAAGGCACCAAAATCGGTCAAGTTGCGAACCGTGCCCTCGACTTCAGAACCAATGGGATACTTGTCTTCAATTTGTTCCCACGGGTTGGGCTCGATTTGTTTCATGCCGAGTGAAATACGTTTTTTCTCTTTGTCGAGGGTCAGGACGATGGCTTCCACTTCATCCTCGATCGAAACTATTTTACTCGGGTGTTTGACATGGCGGCTCCAGCTCATTTCGGAAATGTGGACCAACCCCTCGATGCCTTTTTCAAGTTCCACAAATACTCCATAATCAGTGATGCTGACCACCCTTCCCTTAATCCGGGTATTGACCGGGTATTTGCTATCAACATCCACCCAGGGATCGGCGCTGGTTTGCTTGAGACCCAACGAGACGCGCTCTTTTTCCTTGTCGTATTTGAGAACCATGACAGTGACTTTGTCACCAATGGAAAACATTTCGGAGGGATGGTTGACCCGGCCCCAGGACATGTCGGTAATATGAAGCAGGCCGTCAATTCCGCCCAGGTCGATGAACACTCCGTATTCGGTGATATTTTTGACAATGCCCTCGATGAGGCTGCCTTCACTCATTTTCTCCAGAGTGCCTTCGCGTAGTTGTTTGCGTTGTTCTTCAAGAAGAATTCTTCGCGACAGAACAATATTGCCGCGTTTTTTATTCATCTTGATGATTTTCATGTCGAATTTTTCGCTAATCAGTTTTTCCAGATTGCGAATCGGGCGCAAGTCGATCTGAGAACCTGGCAGGAAGGCTTTGAGTCCGATATCGACGGTTAACCCGCCTTTGGCTTTGGCGATCACCGTACCCTGAATGATTTCATCTGCCTCATAAGTTTTGACCAGATCATCCCAGATTTTAATTTTATTGGCTTTTTCTTTGGACAACACAACATTGCCATGGTTGTCTTCGACCTTTTCAAGATAGACCTCGACTTCTTCATCAATTTCCAGGTTCTTGCCGCCTTCAGGGAATTCGGAAAGCGAGACCATGCCCTCAGATTTAAAGCCCACATCGATGGTGGCCAGTCCATTGGAAATGGCGATCACCTTACCCATGATAATCTGCGAAGCCTTGAACCGACCGAGACTCTCGCTGAAATAATTTTCCATTTCTTCATAGGCGGCAATTTCGCTAGGAGTTAATTCCTCCATTTCCGCCTTGTCATCGTTTTCCATTTGCTCTAGCAATTCTTTGGATATTTTCATGACCTGCTGATTCTCACTTTCTTTCGGGTTGTTTAAAGGTTATTTAAATATTGTTTATAGATTATTTATATTTTTCAAAACATGATCAGTAACTTCTTCAATGCTTAAGCGAGTGGTGTCGACTTCCAGCGCGTCTTCCGCTCTGACCAGTGGAGAAATCTTTCGGTTGCAGTCTTCATGGTCGCGTTGCCGGATTTCCTCGATTATAATTTTTAAATCCAAATCCGGATTTTTAGATTTCAGCTCTTCATACCGCCGTCGCCCTCGCTCTTCCGCATCGGCAACGAAAAAAAATTTTTTGTTAGCTTGGGGGAAAACGACCGTTCCAATGTCCCGCCCATCCATAACCACATTGCCGGTTTCGCCAATTTGCCGTTGCCGGGCCACCAGAACCTCGCGAACAGATTTCTGCGCGGCAACCGTGGCGGCCCCTTTGCCCACCGTTTCGTTTTTCAAATGGGCCGTTGCGTTTTCCCCATCCACCAGCACCGATTGGCCATCAGCACCGGGAACAAATTCAATTTTCAGGCTCCGGGCAAGTTCTGCCATAGCCGTTTCATCGGTAAGGCTCAGGCCCTTTTTCTGCGCGGTCCAGGCCACGGCTCGATACATGGCGCCTGTATCGATGTATCGGTAGTTCAGCCGCTTGGCGACCAACTTGGCGATAGTGCTTTTCCCACTGCCTGCTGGTCCGTCTATCGCGATAATCATTCCTTCAAATTACGTTAAGCCGGTATTTGTTCGCGGCTATAAATTCTTCTTTCAATGCCTGTCCGTCGCCCTTTTCGATAGTGCTGCGGATTTCATCCAGTTTATTCTGGAACCGGTCGATCAGGTCCAGTGAATGGTTGCGGTTGGAAAGGCAGATATCCCGCCACATCACCGGGTCGCTGGAAGCAATCCTGGTGATGTCTTTCAGTCCGGCACCTGAAAAGGCGGTGACTTCACGGTTGTCCTGGGTTCTCAAGGACCCAAGCGTGTTCATCAGGGCGTATACCACGATGTGGGGCAAATGGCTCACCGCTCCAAAAACGAAATCGTGTTCTTCCGCAGATAAGTTGATGATTTGCATTCCCACTGCCTGCCAGAGCGCACTGATTTTTTCCAAAGCACTATTATTGGTTTTATCAGTCGGGGTAACGATACATTTTGCGCCCTGGTATAAATTTGCGGTGGAGGCTTCCAGTCCGGAGTTTTCCCCTCCGGCGATTGGGTGCGACCCAACAAAAAAAACGCCTTTCGGAACCAATTTTTCAGCCTCCTTGACGATCGGTTCTTTTACCGAGCCGACATCGGTGATCAGGGCGCCGGGTCGGATTCTTGCAATCATGTTTTGAATCAGCGGAATGATGGTGGTGACAGGTGTACACAACACGATCAAGTCCGCATCTTTTACCGCCTCTGCCAAATCAGCCGGGCAATGATCGATGATTTTCAAAGCCCGGGCTTTTTCCAGGTTTTCACGGTTTCTGCCATAGCCTGCAACCTCTTCCACCAGGTCCCGCTCTTTGCAGGCCTTGGCCAAAGAGGCTCCCAGCAGGCCAACACCAATGATGGTCATTTTCC
>JAPKCW010000297.1:0-2026 GCA_028822815.1 Nitrospinaceae bacterium
ACATTCAACAGCCTGGGCCAGAACCTTCGCCTCTTTGTGAAAGGGGAGTGGGAAATGCCGATAGCCAAACTGAACTTCGTTGGAATATAATTTTCTAAGCTTTTGCAAAGTGCTTTGCACCCGCTTACAGAATGGGCATTGAAAATCAGAATATTCCAATATAAAAACCCGTCTGGTTGAAGGAACTTTTTCCTCCGTCCACAACATGGCCGTACCCACCCCCGCTACCAAATGGAAATCGTTAGGCGGCGTTAAGTAAACCTTGACCCAGCCCTGCCGAACCGCATGCTGATATTGCCGTTCAATATGAATCTGCCGGAAACTTGTTTCCAGGTAATCCCGGATTTCAGCACTTACCTTGGGCAGGCTCCCCAACTCTTTAATGCCGGAATTGCCTTCATAAAACTTTTTGATTTCCGCTTCCGTCACTTTGGGAGCTTGCTCTGCTTTTAATTCTGGGTGCTTTTCTGCAAGCTTATCGAGGATTTTTTCCTTCAAGGAGCGGGTCTGCATTTCATGCAGTTGCATGAGAACTTCCTGGATGCGGACATGCTTGAGGTCATCCAGATAAATAGGTTCCCCATCCACTTCTGCGGCTATCGGATTATTCGAGAAAACAGGATTTTTGATTCCATCCGCAAAACCCTCAGCAGTCCCAATGACAAACAGCATAAGGGAAACTGCCAATATTCTCTTAATTATTAATTTGTATGAAAAGCGAAAAAACATTGGAACTTTAAAAGAAAGGAAGAGCCCTTATAGAAGGGTCATGGGAATAATAAATAAATCTAAATCTGACATTATAGCCGTATTATCCCCCAATCCTACCGTGAAACGCAATCCATAATGTATACATTAAAAAAGCACTCACTAGCAAGGGAGGCAACCGGCAAGGGCTCTTTGAGCCGAGATTCTTCGACAAGCTCAGCATGACAAACCAAACCCCCTTTACCCCTTGTCAGGAAGAGCATTAATGTATTGCGCTTGACGGCTTGGCCTGCTTGACGGGCAATGCAGTGCTGGCCCCACGCCTAGTGGTGGCCGGTTAATTTTTACCGAACTATTCGGGATTGAGAAATTTATGGCAATTATCAGCCAATTGCATGAAGGCTTTGGCGGCTACGGAATCTGGACGAGACAAAACAACAGGCTCCCCACTATCGGAATTGGCGACAATCTCCCCATCAAGAGGAATGCTGCCCAGATAGGGCAATACCAGTTCTTCAGCTAATTTTTTTCCCCCGCCCTTCTTGAACACATCGATTTTTTCATCACAATGCGGACAGGTCATCGTACTCATATTTTCAATTATTCCCACTATGGGGACATTGCTGTCGCGGGCAAAAGAGATCATTTTTCGTGCATCCAGAATCGCCAGATCCTGGGGGGTTGTAACCACCACGGCCCCATCGACGTCACCGATAAAATCGATGATCGTGATTTGCTCATTGCCCGTACCAGGGGGAAGATCAAACAGGAGATAATCCAATGGGCCCCAGTTTATGTTTCCCAGCAGTTCAATAATAAAGTCATATTTAACGGCATCCCTCCAGGCAATATGCATATTGGGGTCTTCAATGAGAAACCCTAACGAAGCCACCTTCAGGCCATTTTTGGTTTCATAAGGATCAATGCCTGTATCTGTAGATTTCAATCGGACATTCTCGGCCTGCAATAATTTCGGGATGTTGGGCCCATGAAGGTCCGCATCCGCCAACCCTACAGCAAAACCTTTTTCCACCAGGGCAATAGCCAAGTTGGTGGTTACAGTACTTTTGCCGACCCCGCCTTTGTTACTACCGATAATAAGCTTATGCTTGATGTCATTCATCCGATGGTTGACAAGCCAGCGGTTGTGCTCGTTTTTGTCGGCTTTGCAGTCCGTATCATTATTAAACTCACACATTTCACAAGTGTGAAGGAATCGACAATCTCCAGTAATTACCATCTAAATCTCCTGAAAAAATACATAATGGGGCGCCAGCTCTTAATCTGACATGCTCCCAAGGGAAATGAAACTGAGTAA
>JAPKCW010000071.1:0-9585 GCA_028822815.1 Nitrospinaceae bacterium
AATTGGCATCATGTCGCCGCGACTTATGACGGCTTCACCAAACGTATTTATGTTGATGGAGTCGAACAAAACAACAGGGCCATTATAGGAGCACTGATCATCACGTCAACGACTCTTAAAATTGGTGCCTTTAGTAATCCCCCGATCTCCCACTTTCCCGACTTAATTGACGATGTGGCAATCTGGAACCGGGCTCTAACTGCGGCGGAGGTCTTTGACCTTTTCAATTGAGGTGCGAAAAAGAATGGGGAAACAAAATTTTCAAATATTTTTTATAGCCAAAGAAGGGAACCAATGAAAACTTCCTTTTTTGGGCCCCTGCAAAATGCGATTTATCAATGGGTAACAAATTGTCGGAAGTCTGCGGTAGAGAGGCCTCTTCCCTTTACCCTATTTTTTTAGCTATACTCCGTTTGAATATTTCTCGGTATGTGGAGGATCCGGATGAAACGTTTTATACAAATAGGGATCGTGATCGGAGCCGCATTTGTGTTGTGGCAGGTGTCTGCCGATGCGCGCTTTCTCGATTTGAAAAAACAGGAACAGGCCCCGGTCCCGCAAGTGGCCCCTGTTCCGACTACCCAGCCCAACCCCAGTTTCGATTCAGAAGTCGCGCCCCAGGGAATCAGCCTTCGTTTTGAAAACCTTTCTTTAATCAATGTACTGAGAAATATTCAGGAGGAAACGGGCATTTTGTTTTCCATTGACCCTTCTCTTGAGACGGTTCCTTTTAGTGCCACTGTTCAAGCAGACAACTGGGAAGCGGCTGTGCACGAACTCTTAAAAGAATTCAGTCGCGTTGAAGTGTGGACAGACAACCTTGAAACCAGCAGGATCTGGATTTTATCAGGGCAAGGGGACATTCAGGAACCCGTTCAGCCTAACGCAAATATCCGCTTGAGCCGTCAGGCACAACCCAAAGTGCAACCGAAACGTCAACCCCGGTTCCGCGTTGCTCCGGCACCGGCTCCCAAGCCCGTAGCCAGTTCCAATATTCGGATAGAAGATCTTCCGCCACATATTCTTTTCGAGCCGGGAGTTCTCACCTTCTTCAAATCGAAAGGCATCGCACTACCCGATAACGTGAAGAACATGTTCGGCCCCAACCTCGAAGGGTTGCCGGCCAATATGCCCATCTCCCCACATATCCTGAACGACCCAACCTTTAAAGGCTTCCTCGAATCTAAAGGAATCCAGGCCCCAAAAGTCTAAAAGACCTGATCACCAAAATTCTTTAAGTAGTCGATGATCCGTTCCAGTTTTTCCTGATTAACAAACTGTTCGATGTCCTGTTTATCGGCATTGTCTTTGTGATGGAACTTTTTAAAATCTGTTAAAAACTTTTTTCGATCACCATCATTTGAAAATCCATACACTTCCAACAACCGCACACCCTTATTGCCTCCCCTGCCTTTTAAAGAATGGCAGAACAGGCAGTTGTTTTTGAACACTTCCAATCCTTCCCGAGCCTCCACCGAAGAACCAGCAATTCTTTCCAGCGGTGCGTAATAGTCGTTGAGTCGGACGAACTTCAGTTCGCGAATGTTCGCGGTCAAGAACCGCTCCTGAAAGGGCGGGTGTTTTCCGTCCGGAACTAAAATGAGGAGTGGATTCAACCAGTCGGGTTTAAAGCTCAAGAACGCCAGCTTTATCTTAGTGGCCAGCCGTAAATCATAGCGGTGAATATCATTGAGAGATAAAATCCCCTGGTAATCATCAAAGCAGTTCAAAAGCACGGCATCCTCACCGCGTTTCAGTTTAAACTGCTGCAGCAACTGGGAAAATGAAACCGCCGAAAACCGGGAGTCACTCATATGCATGGCCTTATCAAAATATTCGCTGGAAATTTGCTGTGCTCCCAGAGAATCGAGAAAGTCGAGAGAGTCGAGTTTGTGCCCGGTCCAGATTTCCGAAAACATCTGGCCTGAGGAATCGGCATGGGTGATGCGGAAAACCCTCTGCTCCCCCACCCCCGGCTTTTCGGGAGCCGAGCAGGCTGAAATGCATACTCCGGCCAGCAGGACCAGGACCCGGTAAAATATTTGTTTCATCGGGGAAAACCTTCTATGATAGACAAAAGCTATTATTAACCCCCTAATTTTTATCAGGAAAAGGCCGTAACGCCTTAATTTAGCATGGAAACCACACCCACTTTAGAAATCAGCCCGGAAAAAATGGATTTCCGCGCTTATTCAATTTCATGGAACCTCACCAAGCGGTGCAACCTTAATTGTTCCCACTGCTATCTCGATGCGGACTTTCGTGGCGGCCTCAAAACCGATGAACTCAACACCGAAGAATGTTTCCGGGTGATCGACCAGATTGCCGAGGTCAACCCCAACGCGTTTTTGATCCTCACCGGCGGCGAACCGCTTCTTCGACCTGACATTTACGAGATCATCCGTTACGCCGCCGACAGAAAATTCATGGTTGTGCTGGGCACCAACGGCACCATGATCAACCGCGTCAATGCAGAAAAAATAAAAGCCGCAGGAGCCCATGGTGTAGGAATCAGCATCGACTCGATGAATCCAGACAAGCATAACAAGTTCCGCGGAGTGGAAAAGGCCTGGGAACTTTCCATGGATGCCTTCGATATCCTGAAAGAAGTGGGAGTTGATTTTCTCGTGCAAATGTCGGTTTCGGATATGAACTATAAAGAAATTCCTGAGGTGGTCGAGTTCACCGAAAAAATTGGTGCCATCGCTTTCAATCTGTATTTCCTGGTCTGCACCGGGCGTGGACAGGGCAACACCGATATTTCCAATGCGGCTTATGAGGAAGCCCTGAAAATGCTCTATGAGCAACAAATGAAATACAAAGGCCGGTTGATGATCAATTCCAAATGCGCCCCGCAATATAAAAGGGTGGTTTATGAAAACGATCCCGAATCTGTTTATACCCGCACCTATTCCGGCGGATGCCCGGCGGCCACCCATTACAGCCGCATTTCACCGGAAGGCAACCTGACTCCCTGTCCTTTCATTGAAGAGTCGGTGGGCAACCTCAAAACCAGAACCTTCAAAGACCTTTGGGAAAACGCTCCTCTCATGAAGCAATTGCGGGACCGCAAAGGACTCGAAGGCAAATGCGGGACCTGCGAATTCTCTGCAATGTGTTCCGGGTGCCGGGCGCGCGCATTTGCCGAAACCGGAAATTATATGGCCCCCGATCCATCCTGTGATTACGAACCGGGAAAATACGGCGGCAAAGCCATCACCCTGAAAATCGAAGACACGCTTGGACTGGAAGTCGAGTTCCAGACTCAATGGACACCCGAGGCCAAACAAAGGCTGGAACGCATCCCTTCATTCGCACGCGGCATGGTGGTGAAAGGCATCGAGAAATTCGCGGCCGAGCGCGACATCCGTCTCATCGACGAAGCGGTGGTGAAGAAGTCGCGCGAAGAGATGATCGAGAAACGCGGCGCCATGTTCCCCTTCCTGAAAAAATTCATCAACTCCGAGCGCTAGGCGCGTAGCCAGTATGCGTTATATTTTTCCTTAGCCTTCATGCCCTGAAAGGGTACCATCGCTTTATTTGGCGAACAAAGAGTTATCTCGGCTTAACGAGCCATCGCTATCTGCCTCCGGTAGCTCACCGGTTTTTGTATAGATCTCCAACGCGGAAACCACCTCGGTCTTCCTGATCGATGCTCGCCTGACGGGTATCTTCTACATCCAGTTTGCCCAGAGCTTCGGACACTTCGACCTGGTAGTTTTTGACTTTTCGATAGAGGGGGTGAGTAATATCTAGTTTCAGGTTGGTGAGCGCGGCGGTGAAATCGCCTTTGCCATCCGGACTCAACGTGCAAACCAGTTCACCGGAGTTGTCATCGCGATAAACATCGGTCACCTCAAGCGGCGTTTTGTTTTTGACCGGGAACCCCATTTCGCGTAGCAGCGTCAACACTGCCCCCCTGCCATAAACACGAAGCGGCAGATGTTTTAAAAGTTCATTCAATAATGACTGTGCGCTCAAAATCCATTCCTTTCTCTAAACTGACTATTTTCTGAGTTTCGCCATTATATACGAAAATAACTCAAAGCCCTGGGCAACGTGCCCAAAATCCTTTGGGATCCCGGCATTTATTTTGTCCAAATATAAATGTTTAAAGCTCTATCTCAAATTTTCCGAAAACATATAATAGGGATGCGATAAGGAAATATTTGCCAACTCTTGTTGATTCCTGCCTTATTGGGGCATAATTTATTGCAATAGCCATGGGGAAAGTCTCCACGCGTCAAAATTTTGTATTATCTTGACAAAGACTAATAAATTCATTAAGTTAGGGAGAGAAATCATGAGGGAAACTTGTGCCTTTGAATAAATTTTTCCAGGCGATCAACCTGGTTTTTGTCCTCACCATAGCTCTCCTTATTACCCTGTCGGTCAGAACCTGGACTCACCCTCCCTACCCATCCAGGGTGGATGGTTCCTCACTGGTAGGATCGCCGAAAAACCTGCAGAAATTAGCAGTTAACAAGCCGGGGTATAGTGCGGGAACGGTATCCCAGGTGGTGCAAAGTAATGTATTTCGCAAAGAGCGGAAGCAATATATTCCACCGCCACCGCCACCGCCACCGCCCTCTACAGCCCCGGCTGCACCACCTAAACCGGCCCTGCCTCCCCCAAATCTGGTTTTGAAGGGGGTTTTAATGCTGGGTGGTACAAAAATTGCTATCTTACAGGGAAAATATTCCACCCGAGAAGGGGGGAAGGTAATACAAAAAAAAGTGAAGAAAAAAGGCTATTCTCTGGGACAAATTGTGGGTGATTTTGAATTGATAGAAATTGAAAAAAGCTCGGTCACTCTGGATGATAAAAAAGGGCGAAAAATTCGCCTGCGGTTGGCCGCCCGCCCGCCGAACAAAGTGATTCACCGGGAAGGAACTTTATTTTTCCATAAAAACAAGAAATATGATCCCAGGAAATTCAAAGAGACTCCAGTCAAAAATAAAACTGTCATGCCCAAGGTGACGCAACCCAAAACAAAACCATCAAGTGGGCAAGTACCCGCACCGACTCCCAGATTCAGAATCTCTGGCGCACCCACACCGCCAGTAAGAGCTCATATTTCAGGAAGATAAACTGCCATGTTGAAAAAAACCGATCCTGTAGAACGCATTCTTCTTAGGCATAAAAAGATCACCGAAAAGGCATTGGAAGAAGTTAAGACCAACAACCTGCATACGGGTAATTATCTGGGCAAAACCCTGGCCGACCACGGTTATATCCACGCGCAAATCCTGTTGGAAACCCTGAGCGCCGAACTGCGCCTGCCTTATATCAAAAAGGGGCAATACCCAAAATCCGGTTTGCCTGTTGAGGGTCTGACCATTACAGAAACTTTTTTACGGGAAAAAATCATTTTTCCGCTTCAACTTAAAGACGATACCTTGGTTGTAGCGGTTTATGATCCGTTTGACCTTTACACGATTGAAGATTTAAAAGTTTCTCTGGGGAAAAATATTCGTGTCGTTTTAAGCAGTGAACAGGACATTCTCGAGTCCATTGAAACCTATTACGGAAACGAAGGCGGTTCCGCCATGAACCGCATGGTCGGCGACATCCAGGATGATGACCTGCATGGACTGGACTCGCTGGATGACAGCACCGAGCATATTCGGGATATGGCTTCCGAGGCCCCGGTCATCAAACTGGTGAACCATATCATCAGCCAGGCCATTGAAGCCCGCGCCAGTGATATTCACCTGGAACCCTTCGAGGAAGACCTGTCTCTTCGCTATCGTATTGATGGCATCCTGCACGCGATGGAACCACCGCCCAAACGTTTGAGCGCCGCGATCACCACCCGCATCAAGATCATGGCCAAGCTCGATATCTCGGAACGAAGGTTACCGCAGGATGGACGCATCAAACTTAAAATTCTCGGCAAGGATATCGACATGCGTGTTTCCACGCTTCCTACTTTGTATGGGGAAAGCGTGGTCATGAGAATCCTGGACCGGGAAAGTCTGGTTCTTGACCTGAGCCAGATGGGGTTTCCCGAAAAGGAACTCCGGCAAATGGAAGAGTTGATCCAAAAACCTTATGGAAAGCTTTTGGTTACAGGTCCCACTGGTAGTGGTAAAACCACCACACTCTACGCCGCCTTGAGCAAGATCAATACGCCTGACAAAAAAATCATCACCATTGAGGACCCGGTGGAATATCAGATGCGCGGCATCAATCAAATCCATGTCAAAGCGCAAATCGGCCTGAATTTTGCGGATGGTTTGCGCTCCATCGTGCGTCAGGATCCCGATGTCATCATGATCGGTGAGATCCGGGACCCGGAAACGGCGGACATTGCCATCCAGGCGGCGCTGACAGGGCATCTGGTTTTCAGTACCGTTCACACCAATGACGCGGCCGGTGCCATCACCCGGCTTCTCGACATGGGAGTCGAAAACTTTCTCATCTCTTCGGCCCTGATTGGAATATTAGCCCAAAGACTGGTACGGGTGATCTGCCCCAACTGCAAGGAGGAAGCCCCTTTGACCCCAACCCTTAAAACAGAAATGGGCCTTCTGCATAAAGAAAATATAAAGGTTTATCATGGAAAAGGTTGTAAAGCCTGTAGCCAGACCGGCTTTAAGGGCCGGTGCGGCATCTATGAACTTTTGGTCATTGACGACTCGATTCGCGAACTCATCCTGAAAAAAACCACCGCACAGATTATCTGCGACCAGGCCCGAAAAATGGGGATGCGCACCCTTCGGGAAGATGGGTGGGACAAAGTAGTACAAGGAATCACCACTGTTGAAGAAATTCTGCGTGTTACGTTGAGTGATAGAAACTAATGAGAATCTCTATTTATCATGTTCTCTAAGGCAGCGACCCTTATTTTTAAGGGCCGCGCTAAAAACAATTTTTCAGATTTGCCCTAATCTTTCCTTTAATCAAGAGGCATCATATAAACCATGACGGTTTATTCCTATAAAGCCACGGACAAGAGCGGAAAATTTGTTGAAGGCGATATAGACGCTCCGGATTATCACGCCGCAGTCCAACAAATCCGCCAGCTCAATTATTTCCCTGTCAAAGTGGCAGAAGGAAAAAACAAAATTTCTTCAGGATTAAAACTTTCCCTGCCCCAGTTGGGTTCTAAGGTTTCCACCAAGGACCTGATGACTATCACCCTGCAACTGGCCACACTGGTGGATGCAGGCCTGACCCTGGATGAGGGTCTCTCCACTCTTATCAAACTGGCCGAGACCGAACAAATTCGTTCCATACTTACAGATATTCGCAAACAGGTTCATGCCGGAAGCACTTTCGCCGATGCCCTGGAAGAACATCCTGATGTTTTTTCAAAACTTTATGTCAACATGGTCCGTGCCGGAGAAGCCGGAGGCATGGTCGGCGAAGCGTTGGCTCGCCTGGCGATGTTCCTGGAAAAGTCGGTGGAACTCAAAAACAATATTCGCTCCGCCATGGTTTACCCGGCTATCCTGAGCTTGGTGGGGGGAGCCGCAGTAATCATTCTTATTACTTTTGTCGTTCCCCAGTTTTCAAAACTGTTCGAAGACATGGGCGCGACTCTGCCGCTTCCGACCCAGATCATGCTGGGGCTAAGCTCTCTGATCATCAACTACTGGCTTGCTTTGGTTCTGGCAATACTAGGGGGCATTGGAGCCTTTACATTCTACGTAAGAACCGACAAAGGAAGGCTTCAATGGGATACCTTGCTTTTGAAACTTCCCCTGTTCGGCCCGCTGATCCGCAAAATCGAAGTTTCGCGTTTCAGCCTGACCATGGCGACCCTGCTGAAAAGCGGAGTGCCTATCTTAAAAGCCATGGGGATTGTCCAATCGATTCTGATCAATCGGGTTATTTCGGACGCGGTTGGAAATCTTAAACAGGCCTTGAAGAGAGGCAAAGGTTTATCGGGTCCGCTTCAGGAGGCAGGAGTTTTTCCTCCTATGGCGGTTCATATGATTACCGTGGGAGAAACCTCCGGCGCGCTGGACGAAATGCTGACCAAAGTTTCCCAGACTTACGACAAGGAAGTGGAACAGGCGATCAAGCAGGTTATCTCCCTGATTGAGCCTATGATGATCTTATTTATGGCAATAGTCATCGGATTCATCGTGGTTTCGATGTTGCTGGCTATTTTCAGTGCCAACGACATTGCTTTTTAATCACCCCAACCAAATAAGGAAAACTATGAAGGGCCAAACTCATTCAATCAAAATCCGCCAACTTAACTCTCTAGGCTTCACCCTTATTGAACTCATGGTGGTGATGGTTATAATCGGCCTATTGGCGGCAACCGTTGTGCCTAAGTTCTTCGGCCATGTAGATAAAGCGCGGCAACAGGATGCCCAGGCCCAGATTGAACTTCTCGGCCAGGCTCTGGATCTTTACCGTCTGGAAAAACACAAATACCCCACAACGGATGAGGGCCTGGAGGCCATAAGCTCCTACTTGAAAAAAGAACTCCCCAAAGATCCCTGGGGAAACAGCTACGTCTATCAATCTCCTGGCCAGGAAGGACGTAGCTATGACCTGATATCTTATGGTGCTGATAAAGCTGAAGGAGGTGAAGAAAACGATCTAGACATCGTCAGTTGGAAGAACTTTGAATAGCTATATTAAAAGGGATCCCAATGGCTTCACACTTCTGGAGCTGATTCTGGTTTTAGTGATGATGGGCTTGATCGCGGGGTTGACGCTCCCCTTTGTAGTTTCCACACTGGATCGCATCAAACTGCAATCCGAGGTTCGACAGATCTCTTCGGCGATCCAGTTCACCCGTAGCGAAGCCATATCGAGAAAAACATTATTCATCTTTAACGTAGATATCGACAAAAACCAGTATTGGCTGGCGATCCCCAAACAAGAAGAGGTCACGCAATCAAAACCGATTGATGAAACGGTCCAGATTATGGACTACCAGAGGGCAGATGAGACCTTGACCGAGGGAACATTCAAGATTCTTTTTTATCCTCGGGGCAACTCCAGCGGAGGAACTATCCGGTTTAAATCCATTGATGACAAGGATGAGGAAAATATTTATGCGGTCACCATCGACCCTATTACCGGCAAGCCAAAAATCGAGCATTTGGAAAAATGAGCACGGGTTCTCCCTTCTGGAGGTTGTAGTTGCCCTTGCCATTATGGCCGGCGGCTTTTTAGTCGTACTCAACCTGTTTTCGGCAAGCGTCCGATCAGTGGATTTCTCCGGCCAATATCTGAAGGGGGTCACCTTGGCGAACTCAAAAATAAATGAACTGGAAATACTGAATTTCGAGCCTGATGAATATTCCGGCAGTTTTAAAAATGAAGAAAGTTATCGTTGGGAAGTCGACATCGCCCCCTATGATTCACCCTTGAATGATTCCGACTCAGGCATCCAACTACAAAAAGTTTTATTAAAAGTCTTTTGGGAAGATCGGGGTCAAGTCCGCAATGTTGAATTGGCCACCCTTCACCTTGAGCGCAAGGCCCACCCGGTTTCAGACACCTATTTAGAAAAACTGTTTACGGGAGGAGCGGCCCCCGTCAGTGCCGGTGCAGAAGAAGCTTCCGAAACCACCCCGTCTACTGCAAATATCTGTGGAGCAGGTACCTCCATTG
>JAPKCW010000072.1:0-9578 GCA_028822815.1 Nitrospinaceae bacterium
CGAACATGATCAACAATGGTTTCCCAGTGGCCGATAAAAGGATCAACATCTTCCTGGGTTTCTTCTTCTACGGTAAACACCACTCCTATGCTCAAATCGGGTCGACGTTTTTCTTTTTCATTTTTAAGCCGGATAATATTTTTTTCTATTTTTTCAAGCTCCACACCCCGTATCCGCTTAAACGTTTCCGCAGAACCATCAATAGAAAAACGGATGATATTAAGAGGACTATCGATGATCCGGCCAATCATTTTGTCTGTCAACAGGGTCCCGTTGGTATTCATCACGATATTTTTGATTCCCGCTTCATGGGCATAATCAAACATCCTGAAAATCTCCTTGTGCAGGAGTGGTTCTCCCCAATTGTGCATGCAAAGATGTTCAAGCCCGGGGCTGTCGTCAATAACTTTTCTGAACAAACCAAAATCCATGAAGCCTTCTTTCCGCGTCATACCTTCTGTCACAAAACAAAACGTGCAACGCAGGTTGCAGGTATTGGTCGGTTCGATAATCAATGAAGTAAGAGGTTTAACCTGCATCATTCCATCACCTTTTCAACAATATAGTCTGGGCGACCCTGAACCTGGGAGTGGACCCTCCCGAGATATTCTCCCAGAAACCCAATGGATAAAAGCTGGACTCCGAGAAAAAACGCAAACACCGCCGAGAGAACGATAAAACCTTCGATCAAAATCCCATTTGCAATACGTTGGTACAAGAGAAAGGCCATCATGAGAAATCCCATGAAAGAACCAAACAATCCCATATAAGTCACCAGCCTTAACGGAAAGTTGGAATACCCTGTTACCAGGTCCCATGATAGTTTGAACAAGGTCAGAAAACTGTATTTCGTTGTACCCTTTTTCCGGGCATGGTGTTCCACTTCGATCTCCACGCTAGGTAGTCCCATCCAGCTCATCAGCACTGCCATGTATCGGGACCGATCCCGGCAGGTTTCAATTTTATCTACCGCGCTGCGGCGCATGGCGCGAAACGAACTTAAATTCAGCTTGACGGATTTTCCAAAAAGTATTTGGCCAATTCTACGCAGGAGCCTCGACCCAATGACTCTTAACAGTCCATCCTGCCGTTTTTTGTGCACAGTCGTAACCAGGTCAATATCATCCGTCAACGCAACAAGCAGTTTGGGAATTTCTTCTGGCGGATTCTGCAAATCCGAATCCAGTTGAACCACAATATCCCCCCGGCTTATTCTAAAACCGGCCAGCACAGCAGACTGCTGGCCGAAGTTCCGGGTCAACCGTACCAGACGCAATGCCTTGTCGGCCTCCTTGATGCGTTTGAGTTTTTCAAACGATCCGTCATCACTGCCATCATCCACAATCAAAATTTCGTAAGAACGGCCCAACCCATCGCAAACAGATTTCAGACGCGAATACAGCTCCTCGACCAAGGGCTCCTCGTTATAAACAGGAACGACAATAGAAATTTCAGGTTTTTTATCCATATCTTTCCACTAGGCGTGGGGCCAGCGAGCAATCGCCTTTGCTGGCAAACCAAAAGCCATCTCGGCTTCAAGAGTTATTGCTATCTGCCTCTCTCGTTAGAGAGTACCGCCGAAAACAAAGGCGATTCGATTCCTTCCACTAGGCGCCGGGCCCCTCCCGGTTAAAAGTTGGCACCGAGCAAGTACTTTCTCTGGCTTTCAAAAATTTAACCTTTCTTGCCGGATTTTTGCTAACTACCGGCGTCATGAGAGGACTGGGGCCGATGTACTCCGATTGACAGCAACCCAGACACCCTGGAAAAATTCCTTCCGCTTTAAGTTTTTCGCGGAAACCTTGAATGCGCTCCGTCTGCCAGGCTGAAGAGTCACTGCCACTATTTACATTACCAACCCGGTAATGCGGGCAACTGAAAACATCGCCATAGGCCGAAATAGCTACCTTCGTCCAGGGGATGTAGCACCTATAATCCTGGTACGAACTTTTATTGCTGTAGTAGCGGACAATTTCATCCACCGTAATATAGTTCGGCGAAAACCTCAGCCGGGTCCTGTACCCTTTGCTTTTTTCCTGCAAAAGTTCCAACTGTTCCTGCAAAATTTCTGGCGCGATTTCCTCGACCGGAGCTGTGGGCCGTTGCAGATGATCATCCTGATCATAGTCTTTACCATGCCAGTAAGTAGCCGGACTGTTCAAAACAAAATTGGAAACATCGACACCCAACTTGTTGGCATATTCATACAGCGGAACCAAGTCTCTCACATTCTCCCGTTTGATAACGCAGGTCAGGTGAATGAGCGGAAACCGGGATTTTAATTCTTTGCGCCTAGCAATCAGCCTTTCCAATCCTTCGGTGGTCTTTTTAAAAGAACCGGGAACCGTGGTGATGCCATCATGCAAGGCTTCTCCTCCCTCAATCGAAACCCCCATATAAAATAAGCCGGAACCCCAGACAGACTTCAACCGCAACCGCATGAGATCTTCCACAACCTTATCGCTCAAGGTCGTTCCGTTTGTGATGATATGGACTTTATGTTTCCTTGTCGCAAACTCAAGGATCTCCATGAAATCAGTTTTCATGAATGCCTCACCACCCGTGAAAGTAATCAGCGAAAACCGCGGCAGACGGGAAATCGCTTTTTTAACTTCCTCGCTCGACATCTCATTTTTATAAGTTTTCTGCGATTCTGTTTCTTCAATGATTTCCAGATAATGGCACATGTCGCAACGCAGGTTGCAACGATAGGTCACCTCGAAAAAAGCCTGAACCGGTGGCAGGGCAAATCTCGGCGCCAGATAGAACGGAAGAAACGAATATATACGCGGCAGGATTTTCTGTAGAACTTTGAAATCCATCATAATGGAATTCCTATGAACAACGGATCGGTTCCGTTTTATCTTGTTTCAGAATACTCAAGCTTTGCTCACCACAATTGAACAATAAATCAATAGTAGACAAGTGAGGGACAAAACCGGGATACCTTTGCGGGTAAACCGGATGTTCGTAGTTTTGATACTCAAGCTCAATGCCTTGATTGGAAAAATCCTCTTGCGAAATATAATCGCTTCCCGATTCACCACTCAAATAATGGGTCGCTCCCAGTTCCCGGCAAATTGAAACAAGCCTCTCGGTTTTTTCTCCGGAAAGTTTCATTTCCGATGAACGCAGGAGGGGAGTTTCAATACCCATTTCCTCCTTGAGAAATTGAATCGTTTCCAGACAAAGATCGAATAAAAATTCCCAATCTTTTTCGTAAATTTGCTGGCACCGGGGAAAATATTTCTCAAAAAAAGGCGCCTTGCAATAATGCTGACGCAGGGTTTCTAAATGTTTTCTCCGCCAGGATACAGAATTGTCGATGCGAGTCTCAAGCAGGCTTTGAGAAAAACGGCTTTTTTGCTGAACCGGCACCGTCAACCAAACCCAGCCTTCCTTCACACGAACCTTGTTACGGTTTCTCCAGTCCCGACGGGTGTATTGCACATCATCCAAAAGAACGAATTTGTCAGAACGGGTCATTTGCTCGAAAAATCCCAACCACGGCAAATAAGACGGTTGCAGAATGGTAACGCGCATAACCTTTATCCTTTAGTTCTCGGAAGCCAGAGTTTTTTCATCCCCCGTTCCCACCACTGGCGATTGTTACGGTAAAACTCAATGGTTCGGTCGAGACCTCCATCCAAATCTATTTTCGATTTCCACTCCAGGCATGCATGAGCTTTTTGGGTGGAAGAAATATGCCGGGTCACCTGACCGGGACGGTCTTCAATGAACTGCAATAAACTTTCGGGTTTGTTCAACGCCTTGAGAATTTTCCGGGCGATCTCCACCACAGAGGTGTCGGTTCCCGTTCCCAGGTTGATCGTCTGCCCTATCACCCGGTCACGCTCCGCATGCAGAACCTTATCCAGCGCTTCACAGGTATCTTCCACATACATCCAATCGCGAGAACTTTGTCCGTCACCGTGAATGGTCAGTGGCTGGTCCTGCAAGGCGCTGACAATAAAGTTGGGGATGGCCTTTTCCAGATGCTGGAACGGCCCGTAATTATTGAACGGACGAATAATGACCGCCGGCAAGTCGTAAGTGTGAATGTAGGAATAGATCAGCCGGTCGGCTCCGGCCTTGGCCGCCGCGTAAGGGCTCATCGGGTTCAGCGGATGCTCCTCGTCCATCGGATCGGAGAGTGCCGTTCCGTACACTTCCGAGGAAGAAATATGCACAAACAACTCGACCGGATTATTCACAATCGCGTTGGCCACCACCTGCGTGCCAATGACATCCGTCTCAAAGAAAATTGAATTGTCATAAATCGAGCGGGTCACGTGCGACTCCGCCGCAAAATGTAAAACAATATCCGCTTGTGCAACCAGATTATTGACAATGTCCGAATGGGTGATATTGCCGTGATAAAATTGGAAATGACCGTTGGATTTCAGGCTGGGAGAAATATTGTCCAGGTTGCCGGCATAGGTCAACGCATCCAGCAAAAGGATTTTGGTGTCCGGGTAGTGCTGATTAATATAATTGATGAAATTACTACCAATAAAACCCGCGCCGCCAGTCACCAATAAAGTTTTTTTGGATTCGCTCATAGCCTCCCTGCGCAACAAGAATTCCGTTTCAGTACCATTATATATAAGAGTCCAGTATATCTTTACGGAAAAAAAGCGAAAATCCTTTAATTATATGGATATAACTGGCCGGTGGCCGTGATATTCTTCCTAAGCCTTTACCATTTCAGGGCATGAAGTTAATGGTTGGGGATACCACGCCTGCCCCGGAGGGGTACAATTGCAATAACGACTTACGGCCAATAATGGTGTTCGCAGCGCAAATCACTAGCCGTGGGGGCAGATATTTGGCGAGCAGGCGGTATAGACGACATTATGGACCATTGCCCATTTCCCTCCCACGGGAGTGGGCTCGCTAGAGGGTTAGGGAATTAACTTAATCAACTCATTGATGGTTTTTTCAATGCCTTCGGCCACTTCCGAGATGTTCTGGCCCAGCATATAGGCCGGAGTGGAGACGATTTTATTCTCCGCATCGAGCACAAAATCATTGGCGGCGCAGTCCTGATGCCGGCTCCCCATAATTTCGATCTTGCCGCTGGTTTCCTTGTCGTTACCAATAGTCAACACGGGTTTTTTGGGCGCGTCTTCATAGATTTTTGCCATCATCGCAGGGGCAATGCATAACACCGCTTGCGGTTTCTGTTTGGCGGCAAACTCTTTCACCAGCCTGACCACTTCCGGGTGGACGTCGCAGTTTTCGCCTTTGACGGCAAAACTTGAGAGGTTCTTCGCCGCACCGAATCCACCGGGGAACACCAGCGCATCAATATCATCGGCCTTGACCGTGCTGATATCCTTGATCTCGCCACGGGCGATCCGCGCCGCTTCGACTAATACATTACGTTTTTCTCCCGCCGATTCTTCGCCAGTGAGATGGTTGACCACATGCATCTGATCGACGTTGGGAGCCATGCACACCGCCTGGGCACCGGCCCGGTCGATCGCCAATAGAGTGATGACCGACTCGTGGATCTCGGCGCCGTCATACACCCCGCATCCCGAAAGCACCACACCAATCTTTTTCATGATTATTTTCCCCTCAAAAATAAAAACAGAGATTAGTTTTGAATTGAAAACCTATTCTACCACCCCCAGACGATGGACGCCAGCGTCACGCTGGCACCTAGTAGCGGGTGATGGGGAGGCGCCTATCTTTGCCGAAGGCTTTGGGGGTGATCTTCACGCCAGGGGGGCCTTGGCGGCGTTTGTATTCATTAAGGTCTACCAGTCGGGCGATGCGCCGGATTTCGGATTTGGGCAGACCGGGAACTTTAATTTCTTCTACTGATAAATCCTCTTCGATATAGCGCAACAAAACCGGGTCGAGTAAATCATAGGGCGGTAGAGAATCGGTATCTCTCTGGTCGGGGCGTAGTTCTGCCGAAGGTTCTTTGGTGAGAACATTTTGTGGAATGATTTCCCGTTCCCGATTCAACCAATGCGAGAGCTTGTAAACCAGCATTTTGGGCACGTCTTTGATCAAGGCGAATCCGCCGGCCATATCGCCATAGAGTGTGCAATAACCCATACTGATTTCACTTTTGTTGCCGGTGGTCAACACCATCCAGCCGAATTTGTTGGAAAGCGCCATCAACAGGTTGCCGCGAATGCGGGCCTGCAGGTTCTCTTCCGCCAGACCGGGATCGGTGCCATAGAATGTTCCTTTCAGAATGTACTCGTAAGCCTTCATGGCCGACACGATGTGGAAGGTGAAGGTTTTTATGTTCAAGTTTTTCGCCAGTGCCAACGCGTCGTCGACACTGCCTTTTGAGGAATGGGGGGACGGCATCAATACCCCGACCACTTTGTCGGGGCCCAAAGCGTCGACCGCTATCACCGCAGTCAGGGATGAATCGATTCCCCCACTCAAACCTAGAACCACTTTGGAGAATCCGTTTTTTTTAATATAGTCGCGCGTGCCCAGCACCAGGGCTGAATAAATTTCCTCCTCCTCCGATTTTTCCATGTATGCGCATGGGGGCAATTGAGGAAGCTCTGTAACTCTGGCCTTGGACAACGATGCAGGCGCTTTATAACTTTTGATCCCAGAAGCCTTCGGCTTGTTTACTTTTGCGGGCAGAGTAATATTGGCAAAAATTATTTCTTCTTCAAACGAGTTTCCCTGGGCGATGATTATTCCTTTAGCGTCAACGATGAGGCTTTGGCCGTCGAACACCAGTTCGTCCTGTCCCCCGACCAAATTGACATAGGCGATCGGGCATTTATAATATTTTGCCCGTTTGATAATCATTTGCCGGCGTGCCTTGCCCTTGCCTTTATGGTAAGGGGAGGAAGAGATGTTCAGCAAAAGATCGACACCGCCTTTTTGGCACAGGGTTTTCCCTGGGCCGGATTCTTCCCAGATGTCTTCGCAGATGGTCAGTCCTATTTGCGCCCCCTTCAGGGAAAAGCGCACGGGTTCGTCGCCCTCTGTGAAATAGCGTTTCTCGTCGAACACTCCATAATTAGGCAGAAGCATTTTCCGGCACGTGGCGACATGTTTTCCGTCGCACATCAGGGCGGCGGAGTTATAAAGATGTTTGCCTTTTTGCTCGGCGAACCCAATAACGGCTGTCAATCCCTTTGTAAAGGGTGCCACTTTTTTTAAAGTTTCCCTGCAATCTTCGATAAAACTTTTTTTAAACAATAAATCTTCCGGCGGGTAGCCGGTGAGCATCAACTCCGGGAACAGCACGATATCTGCACCCATTTTACGCGCCTGGGTGCAGATCGACTTCACGCTCTCGGCATTAGCCTTGAATCCACCCACCAGACTATTGACCTGTGCCAGCGCAAGGCGAAGGGAAATTTCCGCACCTGAAACAGTCCGGCTTTTCTTTGGTTTCGCAGTTTTTCTGGTGACTTTTCCCATAAAAATAAATATGCCGATGACAATTTTGGGTGTCCGTGGAGTATACTACATTCTAAAACAAACCAGCTACCAACACGTAATCTGATATTAAGACACAGTAGACTGTAATATAGAGAGCTATCATGAGCGAAGCTGAATCGAAGTCTGTTGAAGAAAGCATCAAGCACTCCATCCGCAAGAACGGGTTTCCGGAAAAGATTGTCCGCCTTCCTTTCAAGCCCGTTTATGACGCCTGCAAAAGAGATGGCACCCCACTGACAGACGTGCTGGACAGACTCCAGGAACAACAGATTTTCGGCAAGATCCTTGGCAACCATCTTGAGTTCCGTTCACGGGAAAAAATCGATTTTAAACCGGCCAGCGCACAATCCCCATCCTCGGAAAAATCCTCCGATGAGTTTTCCTGGATCAATGGTGCCGCCAACAACTTCAAAGGGTTTCAGGAGGCCGCCAAGGACGCCTTGGGAAACATGACACCGGAGCAAATGGCCGAAGCCCGCAAGATGGTCGAAAACATGAGCGATGAAGAAAAAATGAACATGCTGAAAATGTTCAGCCAGCGCTTTGATTCCGGAAAATAAAAAACCAAAGGAACATTTACACCATGTTGATATTTGCTAAAGATATTGGTCAAAGAGACCATCGGCACGAATTGGAAGACAAACTTCCTGAACTGAAACAGTATATGGAGTACCAGCGCAAGTTGTTTCCCTACACCGTGGTACGGGCTGGACTGGACCTGGCCTACAAGGAAATCGATGACATCATGAATTTTGTCGATAACGATTACCAGCCCTTGGAAGACTCCTCCCGACGGGAATATCCGTCTGACGTCAAAAAATGGTATACAAACCGGTTCCCCTGGACGTCAGCATTCCTGAAAATGGAGGACATGCATTTCATACTGGTTACGCTCGTCAAGGCGATGGATTCTTTTCGCACTCACGAATCGGCCAGCGCCTATCACTGGCCCGTGCTCTACGACTCCGTCCACAACATCATTCAGGTATACAACAGCTTGATTCGGGATGACCCCGGCAACTCCCGGGACATTCATTTGAGCAATGCGGTTGAAGTGAACTTTGATGACTTCATCAACAATTACTGGTTTGATCTGGATTTCATGGTTTTCTCTCAGGCCGATTATCCTCATGCCCGCCATCAGGAAAGAAAAAATTTATTAGAGGAAGAAATTAAGGACACCATGGCGGAAGGGATAGAACCTCTGGTCGCGCTGGAAAAACTGGACCCCCCGTTCAAACTTGACGAAGCCTCTCTCAAACTGCTCAGGCGAGACCCGGTTGAAACCCGGTTTCTTGAATTAAAAAGCAATTCTGAAACCGGTAACCAATTTGACGGAATCTATAAAAAATATGTGGAGGACCCTCAACACGGCAGGCTAAGTATTATCGATGCGGAGTACATGATAAATTACGGGAACGTAAAAGCAGAGATTCTCGCTCCATGATAATTTAAGGAACAAGACCGAGATAACCCGATTTACTCGCCCGGATGCGGCGCGGTTTTTTCAGGGTAATAGAAGCGGTTTCATCCACCTTTTTCCTGTCCAGTTTTTTCCTTTTAGCAGATCTCTGCCGGGAACGGGATTTTTCATCCGTATTTTTCTTTTGCGCCACTTCCAGGTTGGTATTTTTAGGCCCACCCCAGAAAGACTGAGTCACTTCCATTCCATCAAATTTTCCCGCAGTCCCTTCCGCCAGTTCAACCAGTTCAAAACTCTCACTGAAGATATCCATGGTAAAGGGTCCATTGGGGGACCCGGCAATAAGGTCTACCGGTGTCTTGCCCTGAAAGTCGGGAGCCTTAATTTCAAAGGTATCGAAATTAAGCTGTTGGGTGGTCTCAAAGGCAAGCTGGCCCAGGGTTTTTCCAGTTCCTTCTATGATCAGATCTTTGATGTTACGGCGGATGAACTTAACCGTTCCCTTGGGAGTACCGCCAAAAGAAATCTCCGCGTTATCGGCTCCAGAGATAGAACCCTGGTAAGAAACTATAATATCGCCCGGTCCGGCCTGGTCAATTTTAAAAATTTCGATGGCGTCGAATTCAAAGATATTGATATCACCCGATGTAGTATTGTCGATATCCACAGATTTGACTTTCGTCTCAATAGCATTCTCTTCTGTCCCAAATCCAGTCGC
>JAPKCW010000073.1:0-9537 GCA_028822815.1 Nitrospinaceae bacterium
TTCATCCGCTTGTTAACAAGCCAGCGATTGTGCTCGTTTTTGTCGGCTTTGCAGTCGGTCTCATTATTAAACTCACACATTTCACAAGTGTGAAGGAGTCGACAATCTCCAGTAACTACCATCTAAACCTCCTGAAAAAAAACATAGTGGGTTCTTAACCTGACACGCTCTCAAGGGAAATGAAACTGTGTAAAGAGGTTATGGAACTCGCATTCCGATGTCAAGAGAAATAGGGTAAAAACCACCAATACCTGTCAGGAAATATTTTTTTTATGAAACTTTTTCTCTTTATTATAATCTAAATTCCGACTGCCCTCTTGAAACATCAAAAATAAATTGCGTAGTATTAGGTTGGCAGGTTGACCAATCTGTCAAAATTTCAACATCGGGGAACCTTGAGTCGATAAAGAATCTCAAAAACGATGAATATTCCAACTAGTATAATCAATCACTTAATATGAGGAGTTCAGAAAAAATGAAAAGCATTTACTCAAAACTGGTTATGTTGTTTGTTTTCCTTTTTATCACCGGGGTAACCAGTGTTTTCGCCGGTAATGCTGTGACGATTACCGCCCCTCCAAATGGAGCCATGGTCTCCAGCCCGGTAAAAGTATGCATGGCCACGGAAGGGGTTGAAGTTCAACCGGCCAAAAAGGGGGTTAACGACGGCAAAGGCCACCACCACATTCTTGTTGATGTGCCCTTACCGAAAGACTTGAGCAAACCGATCGGGAAAGACGCAAACCACATCCATATGGGAGATGGCTCCACCTGCAAGGAAATTAAACTCTCTGCCGGCAAGCACATCATCCGTACCCTGTTTGCCAAAGGCAATCACGTTCCCTACAATTCGGCTTTAACCGCAACGGTGACAATCACCGTTAAGTAGAAGGCTTTCAAAGAGGGTTTCTATTTATTCGAACATTTTCTCTGAGGCAACTCGCAGCCCCTACTTGTAGGGGCCGCTCATGGCAAAAGTAATTTTCAGAGATGCCCTTAATCCGGGTCGGCCCCCAGGCCGACTCGGATCTTTTTTTACCAACTTGACTATATTGCCAGTCCGCTTCCACCTAAATTGTCTCCCCTTCAAATAATTCCTTTTAAATTCAGTTGTAATCTTTCCAGTCAGTTTATAAAATGGATTAACCATTAATAATATTTTTATGAAGCCTTTTACAAAAGGCCAACGGAGAGTTATAAGGCATGCGAAACCGTTTATTCCTACCCATTATTTGTTGCTTCATCGCCGGATTGATGATCCTTTCGGGGTCTGCGAGTGCTTATGAAGTCAATAAAAATGCCGTTGCCTTGCTCATCGCAAAAGACAAAACCGGAAAAACCGTTGGGACGGGATCAGGTTTTGTAGCCCGCCCCGAGGGCATCCTGATTACCAATTATCATGTTCTGGTGGACGCCCATGTTATTGAGGTGCATTTCCCCAATGGTTCGCATTCTGATGTAGAGGGAATATTCAAGGTCGACCGGGCTCGGGATTTTGCCATCTTAAAATTAAAGGAAGGGTTTTATTCCACTCTCGAAATCGGTGACTCCTCTTCGGTGCAACCCTATGACTACACCAGTGCTTTGGGATATCCCTCGGTGACGCAACAGAAAGACAGGGTCGGGGACCAACTCGTGCAGACCTATGGTTTTGTTCTGGGAATTCATTCCCAAGCCCACCCCAAAATACCTTTTATTTACACGACCACTCCCTTCGTCCCAGGGTTCAGCGGTGGACCGGTTGTCAATAGTTCCAACAAAGTTATTGGATTGGCCACCGTAGAGGGGCGATCCATCAATCTTGCCCTTCCCATAAATTCCGTCAAAGAATTTCTGCACGAAAAAACAACATTTTCATTTCAGCAGCTTCTAAATGAGGACCAGACTTCCCTGGAAGCCATGTATTATCGGGGAAATTATTTTCTGTATGGGTTGGGAGATCCCAAAAAAGCCATCGCGGAATTTGAAAAAATACTAGCCAGGAACCCAAACTTCACCCTCGCTCATTACGATCTGGCCGTTGCCTACCGGGATCTGGGGATGCCAGAAAAAGCCATAGCCCAATATGAAAAAACCCTGGAACTGAGCCCTGACTTTCCGGAAGCCTTGTCAAATCTAGGGGGGTATTATTTTCGCTCGGGAAAACTGGATCAATCGGTGGGACTGTTTAAAAAAGCCGTTCAGGTTTATCCAAATTTTATCCAGGCCCTTTCCAATTTAGGGGCGGCACTAAACAAACAGGGTCAACCAAGGGAAGCCATTGCGCATTTAAAAAAAGCACTGTCCCTCGACCCGGAATTTGCTATCGCGAATTTCAATCTGGGTAATTCCCTGTTCGCGCTCAACCTTCTGGATGAAGCCCATAAAAAATTTGAACTCTCCCAAAAACAGGGCATCGATTTTCTCTCCATGCATTGGAAACTTTACGAAATTCACAAAAAAAATCAGAGACACCGCGATGCAGAAAAGGAATTGAAAACAATTCTGCAAATTGACCCCTTTAACGAAGAAGCAAAAAAGAGACTTTCCGAGCTACCCAAACTCCATTAACCCACGCTACAAATCCTCGATTGTCTTCACCACAACAGAGAAAATAGAAATCATGCTTTCAATGGAACATTTGTCCAGTGTGTCTTGTAGCGTGTGCCAGTAAGGATAATCGAAATCTATCAGAACAGTGGAGGGAATGCCCATACGGTGGAAAGGATAATGGTCATCAAAAATGGTGTATTTCGTTTCCTCTTTCAATGCGCCAACACCCTGATCTCTGGCAACACGATAAATTTTATCCAGAAAACTCGAACTACCCTTCAGGGAATGGGTCTCCTTAAAGATCTGCAAATCCTTGTCGCCTACCATATCAATGACCAGCACCCAGTATGGCACTCTTTCCTGCTTGGCCAATTGCTGAGCGTAATAGGTCGAACCTAAAAGATTCAGGCCGGAACCCTTAGCACCAAAATCCTCTCCATCAAAAAATACCAGGTGAACAGGCCGGGCGACAGGGTGCTGGCTGAGGTATTGCGCAAGCCCAAGCAATATCGCGGTGCCCGAACCGCCATCGTTAGCGCCCAATATGGGTTTTAACCTATTTGCGGGGTCCGGGTCCTCGTCGGCAAAGGGTCGGGTATCGAAATGAGCCCCAATCAAAATCGGCGCACCGCCCTGGGTTCCCTGAAACCTGAGCTCCAAGTTGGTCATAGCTTGGGTTCCCTCAGAAGAGGTACGCACTAAAAATGGCTGTTCCACCACCTGATCGGCGTATTTTTCTCCCACTTTTCGGATTAAATTGAGGGTCTCACGATAGCCTTCACTGCCGGGATTTCTCGGGCCAAAAGCACAGAGAGTTTCCAGATAATTCCAGATGATTCTGGAATATTTTTTGGAATCCAAAATATTTCCAAACCCTGGCTGGCTACAAAAAAACACAAAAACCATACTCCCAACCGCCATAAAATATCGAGCCTGTCTCAATTTTGCCATAGAGCTATCATTTATCCTGCTCAATGGGATATCTACCGTGGGAACACAGGGGTTTTTAAAGCTCATAGATCAAAATACAGTCCGGACCACAAAACCGGCAAATCATTGTTTTTACGCCAAATCAAGCTCAACGAGAACCCAAATGTGAATCCACGCATACAAAAATATATAGGGTCACCAACTTGACTCTTATCATAAAACCCGGTATTTTAAAGGAGTTATAGGTCTAAAAACTTTTACTTTTTGTTGATTCTCGACTAAAGTAATTTCATCTAGTACCGATAATTAAGTATAAAAGATAAGGTTTCAACTTGGAGGTTGGAAAAAGGTCTAAACTCCCTATTGGTTATAAGTTAACCTATTTATTTGCAAGTATTTAAAGGCTGGTATCATGGAAATTCCAGGCAACGATTTTCGAATTAAAAGCAAAACGGTTCAAGATCGAATCAAGGTCGGGGACAAAAAGTCTGTCACCCAAAGTCAAAGTGGTGCTTCCTCAACCAGTGGTACCGAGCAAATCGCGATTTCTTCCAAGGCTAAAGATATTCAAAAAGCCACGGAAGCCGTCAATACAGCTCCGGATATTCGCACTGAGAAAGTGGAACGTATCAAAAACGAAATCGCAAAGGGTGATTACCGCGTTTCCAGTGAAGACTTGGCAGAAAAAGTTCTCGAAAACATAATCACCGAGTCGAAGTTTCTGGGCTAATTCTTCCTCAAGGCCCTATCCCTTACGGAGTCTCCAGTAAGGGCGCACCCCCCCAACCCGCTCCTGCTCAAGGTCGCTAAAAAACCTTCTCATAAACCCATTGAAAAGATGGAAAGTTAATACAGAATAGACTATTTGTGCTGTGCGGAAGCAATAGGGATAGGCAAGGTTTTTAAAAACTGTTCAAGCTGGTCAATCAGGGTGTTGACCTCCATGCCGTGCATCAAGGCCCCGTTTTCCAAGGTGTCAAATTTTACGGCAAAGCAACTGCCACAGGCCATTTGCTTGTCGTCGAAAAACCTCATGGCTTCGGGGTGGGCATTGAGAATCTCGTTGATCGTGGTATTTTTATTGACATCCATAATGATTATTCAAATCCGCTTGCCCCATTAAGGCGGTTATGTTAGCATCCCACTATCTTTAAGACAATCTATTTCGGAGAGTTTGATGTCCCTAAAATGTGAAGTTTGTGAAAAAAAACCCCAGTTTGGCAACAATGTCAGCCATGCTAACAATAAAACCCGTCGGCGCTGGAAACCAAATATCAAAAAGTTGCGGGTGGTGATGAAGGGTTCAGTAAAAACCATGAAAATCTGTACCCGTTGCATTAAGTCAGGAAAAATAACCAAAGCCATCAAGTAATACTCAGTTCCTGTTTTCCCTGTTGCACCAGCTTTTCGCCCAAGGCCTCTAGCCTGTCTTTGATAGGCGCATTTTTATTAAAGTCCTTGATTCTCTCAAGATAAATCACACCATCAACCTGACGTATCTTTTCAAGAATTTGATTCAGGTGTTCCACATCGTGAATCTCTATGGACAGGTCGAAATAAGCCCTCTTGTGTGACCCCTGCTGGATATTGGCCCGGGTAATATTGATCCCGCATTCCGCGAAAGCTTGGCTGATAGTGGCCATAATTCCAGGCTTGTCACCCGCAACAATGGCGATATGAGCCTGGTAAATCGTTTCCATACCCGTATCCCATTCAACGCCCACCAGCCTTTCTGAATCATTGATAACATTGCCCACGCTCGGGCAGTCAATATGGTGTACCGTGACCCCCCTGCCTCTCGTGATATAACCAATGATAGGTTCTCCGGGAAGCGGATGACAACATTTGCCAATGCGGATCAAAATATTTTCATTAAAACATTGCACCTTGATTGCATTGCGAGAAGATTCCGGCTGCTGGCTTTCCTTAAGCTTGATCAACGTTTTATCACGAGGCTCTTTCCCCTCTAGCTTTTCTTTAGGGATCAGTTTTTCGATAACGTGATACGTGGACAATTTTCCGATGCCAATTCCCGTCAGCAGGCTATCGGTGGAGTTAAACCCGCAGGCTTGGGCGGCTTCTTCGAAGACCTCGCCTGCCATTTCTACTGCCGGATCCAGACCATATTCGCGAATTTCTTGTTCCAGAAGTTCTTTTCCCAAGCTCAAACTTCTTGCACGCTCTTCGGCATTTATATAGTTGGATATCCGACTACGTGCTTTAGGGGTTTTAACAAAGGCCAGCCAATCGCGGCTGGGAGATACATCCTTGGATGTGACGATTTCCACCTGGTCTCCGTCTCGCAATTTATAACGCAAAGGGACCATCTTTCCATTCACCTTTGCAGACTGGCAGCGGTATCCCACGTCCGTATGAACCTGGAACGCAAAGTCAACCGGGGTGGCATTGTGTGGCAAAGCAATCACGTCTCCTCCTGGGGTAAACACATAAACCGCATCTGGAAACAAGTTCACCTTAAAAGCATGGAGAAATTCTTTCGGATTTTTTAAGTCCTTCTGATTCTCAAGAAGGTGCCGGACCCATAACAACTGCTGGTCCATCGACTTTTCATTATCATCCTCTTTGTTCTTATAGCGCCAGTGGGCAGCGATCCCTCCTTCACATACCTTATGCATTTCCTTGGATCGAATCTGCACCTCCACTCTTTCCCCCCTCGGACCGATGACCGTGGTATGAAGGGACTGGTACATATTGGGCTTGGGCATGGCTATATAGTCTTTAAATTTTCCCGGTATGGGCTTCCAAAGGGAATGCACAAGCCCTAAAACCGAATAACAGTCGCGTAAGGATTCGGTCAAAACCCGTACGCCCACCAGATCATAAACATCTTCAAAACTAATATTCTGATCCATCATCTTTCTATAGATGCTGAAAAATTGTTTGGGCCGCCCCGCAACCTTCCCAGGTATTTCCGCCTCCCCCAGTTCCTTCACCAAACGGGAGGTGACTTTTTCCACATACTGATCCCGATACTCCTTGCCCTTTGCCACTTTTTCCTCAATCGTCCGATATTCTTCCGGGTAAAGATAACGAAATGAACCGTTCTCCAACTCGGTTTTCATCCATCCAATACCCAGACGATTGGCAATGGGAGCGTATATTTCCAGAGTCTCCCTTGCAATCCTTCTTTGCCTTTCTTCTGAAAGAGACTCCAGAGTCTGCATATTATGAGCCCGGTCAGCAAGCTTGATCAAAACCACCCGGATGTCCTGTGCCATGGCAAAGATCATCTTCCGGTAGTTTTCAGCCTGACTTTCTTCATGGCTGGAAAAATGAATCTGGCTGATCTTTGTCACCCCATCCACAAGCTGGAAAATTTCTTCGCCAAACAATTCCTTGATTTCTTCTGGGGTTGAAAGAGTGTCTTCTATGGTGTCGTGTAACAGGCCTGCAGCTACAGTGGTTGCGTCCAGTTTTAACTTTACCAGGTTATTAGCGACTTCAAGGGGATGGGAAATATAGGCCTCGCCGGATCTTCGACTCTGACCCCGGTGGGCCTTGGCGGAATAAATATAGGCGTTCAGAATGATGTCGACATCGGCATCAGGCATGTATTCCAATAGCGCGTCTGTCAGGTCCTGAACTTTCATAGCGGGAAAAGAACCTCCAATATTTTTCCACCTGCTCGATAAAGAGAAAAATGGGCCGATGGGGAGCGATGAACCTCTAAGTTTAGGATACTTCTACAAAATTTTCCTGTCAACGCACAATCGAACTCCTTGCCCCAGCCATGCTTGCACGTTAATATTGGGTCCATGAAAAACACTCCCGCACCTTCTCTGGACGACCCCATACAATTTATTAAAGGAGTCGGTCCCAGAAAAACGATTCTTCTGGAAAAACTGCGTATCACAAGTATTGAAGACTTCCTTTACTTCCTGCCTTTTCGGTTTGAAGACCGAACCCAGTTTAAAAAAATTTCCCAAGCTGTTCCCGACGAATACGTCACCTTAACAGGAGAAGTTTTGAACGCCGGAACAATGTTTATGGGACGTCGGAAAAGGGTATTTGAAGTCATCATTCAGGATGAAACAGGAGTCATCCGGGCAAAATGGTTCCGGTTTAACGAAAGCTATATGAAGGAAAAGTTCAAAACAGGACAAAAAATCATTCTTTCGGGAAAACCAACACTTAATAAACGATCCGGACTGGAGATCATCCACCCGGATACAGAGCAAGTTTCAGGAGAAAATGTCAACTCGTTGGAGATTGGCAAGATTGTCCCCGTATACCACGTAACAGATGGCCTGCATCTCAAGTCCATGCGAACTATTATTAAAAACGTTCTCGACAAATATCTGCATCTGATTGAAGAGTTTCTACCCGATGGCCTGATCCACCGTCATGGCTTTATTTCCCGGGCAGATGCCCTTTCCAAATCCCATTTCCCACCACAGGGGTCCTCACTGAATGAGCTGGATGCCTTTAAGACCCCGGCACAAAGACGTCTCGTCTTTGAAGAACTGTTTCTGATCCAGCTGGGCCTGGCATTCAGAAAAAAACATACAGGAAAAGAGAGCATAGGAACCCCCTTTAAAACCCGAGGAAAACTCATCAAACAGTTTGTAAAGCTTTTGCCCTTCACGTTGACGGGAGCGCAAAAAAGGGTTCTCGGTGAAATTATGCAAGATTTGGAAAAAGAGAAACCCATGAACCGGCTGATCCAGGGAGATGTCGGAAGCGGCAAAACCATTGTGGCCCTTACCGCCCTGTTGACAGCAGTGGATAACGGAACGCAATCTGCGTTAATGGTTCCGACAGAAATTCTCGCCGAACAACATTATTTAAATATTCTGCCCTATTGTGAAAAATTAGGCATCGAACTCAGCCTGATAACTAGTGCACTAAAGGGAAAAGAGCGGCAAAACCATTATGAAAATATCCAGAGCGGCAAAACGCAGATCGTTGTCGGAACCCACTCCCTGATTCAAAAAGATATCCAATTTAAAAAGCTCGGATTGGCAGTAATTGACGAGCAACACCGATTTGGGGTCCTGCAAAGGGACGCTATCGGCAAAAAAGGTGACCACCCCCATCTTCTCATCATGACCGCCACCCCCATCCCAAGATCCCTGGCACTCACCCTCTATGGGGATATGGATGTATCGCTTTTAGATGAACTTCCTCCCGGACGGCAGAAAATTACCACCGAACTGTTTTTTGAAAATCGGCGGGAAAAGGCCTATGGCATATTGGAACAACAGCTACAACAAGGCAGACAGGCCTTCGTGGTCTGCCCGTTAATTGAAGAGTCGGAGGTAATGGACCTTAAAGCCGCCGTCACGGTTTTTGATTTTATCCAGAACCAGTTCCCCAATTACACCGCCTGCCTGATTCATGGAAAACTTAAAAAAGAGGATCGGCAGAACATTATGTCCCGGTTCCTCAAAAAAGAAATTCAGGTCCTGGTTTCCACGACGGTCATAGAGGTGGGCATTGATGTTCCCAATGCCACTGTCATGATCATTGAACATGCCGAGCGGTTCGGCCTGGCCCAACTCCACCAGTTGCGCGGACGTGTGGGCCGGGGAACCCATTCCTCCCATTGCCTCCTGATGGCCTACCATCCAGTATCCGAAGAAGGACAGGCCCGAATGAAAGCCATGCAAAATTCCGCTGATGGATTCGTCATCGCTGAAGAAGATTTAAAAATACGCGGGCCCGGGGACTTTATGGGCACCCGGCAGTCAGGAATGCCTCTTTTAAAAATCGCCAACCTGCTCCGCGATATCCGGGTGCTGGAGACAGCCCGAAAAGAAGCGTTTCACCTCATCGACCAAGACCCCGGCCTTGCCGCCCCGGAACACCAGCTTTTAAATAAAGCCCTGCACCGTTTCCTCGGTGACTACATGGAGTTCATGGAAATCATTTAAGAACTCTTAAAAATATTCACTTTTTCCAACACCGATCACCTCACACGGCCAGCACCCTCCACAGCACCTTTAAAACAACTCATAAACCGTCAGTTAGTTTGAACCTGTTCGGCATAAACGGGTCAAAATGATCTCAGCGTCAGCTTTTACCCAAATAGTCAATGCTCCAAAATCATCCATT
>JAPKCW010000298.1:0-2014 GCA_028822815.1 Nitrospinaceae bacterium
GATCTACCAGCGTAAGGTTTTATTGCCATCCGGAGGTTCCATTGTGATCGATATTGGAGAGGCCATGGTATCTATTGACGTCAACTCCGGCAAAACCAAAGGAGGACTGGATCTGGAAGAAACAGCGTTGACGACTAATCTTGAGGCGGCCAAGGAAGTTGCTCGGCAACTCAGGTTGCGGGACTTGGGTGGACTGATTGTCATTGATTTTATCGATATGTACCAGAAAAGGAACAAGACCGCTGTGGAAAAGGAGGTTAAACAATCGTGCAAAACTGATAAGGCACGAATCAATCTTGCCAGAATTTCGAAATTTGGTCTGCTCGAAATGTCGCGGCAACGGATTTCCCCACCGGTCAAGGAAGGAGTTTTTACACAATGCGAACATTGTGCGGGATCGGGGTTGGTACGATCAATGGACTCCATAATCCTGAATGTCTTACGGAAAATTCACGAGACAATTGCGAAAGAAAAAGTAAAAATACTTTCTCTGGAAGTGTCTCCAGAAGTTTCTAATTATTTCCTGAATAATAAATTAAATATTCTGGCTGAGTTGAAAACGAAGCATTTGGTAGATTTTCGATTCCAGATCAAACAGGGCTTATCTTTTGAAGATTTTAAATATAAGGTATCTGAAGTATGGGAAAGTGAGAGCGTCCAGGAGGCGAAATCTCCTGAAAAAGCATCTTCCAAGCCTAGGAGAACGGTAAAACCCGCAATTAAGGCTGAAGAGGACGCGGTAAAATCCAAAATTAAAGTTGACGGGGAAGATACGGAGAAGAAGGAACCCGAAAATGCCAAGCCTAACCCAAAAAGAAGGTATGCTCGCCGAAGGCCCACTGCCCGTCGAGGAGCTCAGAGAGGAAGATACCGGAGCCCCAATCATACTTCAAAGAGGGAAGAGGGGACACCCGTTGATAATGCTACTCCCGAACCTAAAGATAAGACAACCTTGGAGAATAATGAGTTTTCTAAAGGTAATAGTTCCGGAGATATCAATTCGCCAATGCCCCCCATGCCGAGGCCTTTTATACGGGAAGGCCAGAATTTGAGTGGGGAACAACCACCTGTATCTAATGAACCGGCTTCTCCGGCCGATGGGACGACAGGGGATTAAAACATCACGCGCCTACCCCTTCGGGGTATGCGTGATATTTAACCTTAGCTTTGTGCCCCGAAGGGAAATAGTTATTGCACCTTGGGTCCAGCGTCACGCTGGCCACGTCTAGTGGCGGATTTGGCGCAACGAAAACCGGTGTCCCAAAATCGCATTTCAGGAGGGGAAAAATTTCGGTAGGGTAGCATTGCGAACTGTTGCAGAAATCCGTGTTCGCGTTTATGAATGGAGCCACCACGGGTTACCTTAAACTTTTTCCCATAATTTTTGTCCTGAAGGACGGATTCGGGGTAGGGTTGGTACCAGCTTGACGTCCATTCCGAAACATTCCCGTTCATTCCCCATATGCTATAACTGCTGACATCTCCCTTCAGGGCATTCACGGGTTGCACTTGTTTGCCGAAATTAGCAGTGCCCTTTTCGAAATAGTTGCCCCATACAAAGAGCCTGTTGTCACTACCGCGGGCCGCCTTTTCCCATTCATATTCCATCGGCAGGCGTTTTCCAATCCAATGGCAATAGGCATCGGCTTCATACCAACTAACTCCTCTGACGGGTAGATGCATTTGCCGAATGGGATATTGGGCCTGAGGCTTGAACTTCATGAACTCTTCATAGGTTACTTCAAATTGATCTATGTAGAAGGCTTCTAAGAAATACTGTTGTTCCGGCTGGGCGTTGAGGGCGGATGTTTTTTCCGACATGAATTGCAGGATAGTGCTTTGAGGATTCAGGCCCAGCGTGAACTTGCCTTCAGGGATAAGCATCATTTGTTTCTCGCCTTCGCAAGAAACAAGAAAAATTAAAGTGAGTGCGATGAGGACTAGTCTATTCAATTATTTTTTCTGGAGATTGGATATTCTTGGCAAAAAATATCCTCGCGTGGAAACAGCCCCG
>JAPKCW010000299.1:0-2012 GCA_028822815.1 Nitrospinaceae bacterium
GGGATTCGTCTTCCTCGACCTTGTCGCGCATTTTTTCAAGCATGGCGATGGTGCCATCGGAATCGACCCTGGCGATTTGCGCGTTCAGCTTTCGCGTGGCGGCGGCAGTTTTGGCGCGGGCACGCAGGGTGATTAAATCGTTTTCGTAACGCTGGACTGTGGTGCGTAATTTGTCTACATTGCGTTGTAACTGCAAGGCCATGCTTTCCTGGCTGGTAACCTCTTTGCTGAGCCGCAAGGCTTCCTGCCCGACATCTTCCTTGCGGGCGAGAATTTCAGTCGCCAGCCTTTCGGCCTCGGCCATTTCCAGCGATCCTTGCTGGCCTTTTTGTAGCAACGCCATGGCCTTGCTTTCGTAATCCGCCGCGAGTTTCTTTTTGTTTTCCGCATCATTTCTCATGCGGATCACGATGCCCTTAACTTGCGCCAGGCTTTTCATGGATTCTTCCAAATCTTTTTTGAGTTCGCGAATTCCCTGCTCGGTCATTTTGATAGGGTCTTCGAACTTGTCCATCACGGCATGCGCCTCGGACTTGCCCAGTCGCAGTACTCTTGAAAATAATCCGCTCATTTTATTTGTCTCCCATTACAGAATTTGTGTTTATCCGCGCGCGAATGAAACGAGTTCGCCTCCATATTCCGCCATCGCGAGACTCAATGCGTCAATACTTCCTTCTAATTCATTACGGTCCAGGTTCTCCAGTTGCAGGGTATCCCGGAATAAAAGTGTTGTACCTTCCTCATTGAGAACAAAAGCACCGTGAACCAAAGTGCGATTGATTTGCAGAAGACGCTTGCAGAAATCGGAAGAACTCTCAGGCATCGACATGATGACCTGTTCAAGAATCAGTATGGGGGCTTCGCAATCGATCACGAGGTTTTTGATTCCCCGATCCTCATCATCGATCACGACTAATTCTTCATGGGGTTCCTCATGACTCATGACAAATCCCATATCCAGTAAAAAATCTTTCACTTTTTCAAAATCGGCCATTATTTTCTCCTCTAGCTTTTTTTAACAACGCTGTATCCAGAATGCGGTGCGCCTGATTCAACTGGCGGGTGAGTTCCTCGGCGATACGTTTTTTTTCCGGATCAGCACAATGAAGATCAGGATGGTATTTTTTCATCTGCGTTTTCCAGGCCTTTTTAATCGTTGCCCGGTCAGAGCCAACGGGTATTTCCAGGTTGGCATAGTACTTTGCCAAGGGGTCCTGGGCCGAAAACGGACTTGCCTGTTCCTGGTGGCGGTCGAAAAAATCAGGCTCCGTTGACGGAGTATCCTTCCATTTATTTTTCTGTGCGAAATCGTTAAATTCCGCCTGCGCAATTTTAAAAAGACGTTTGATCATGTCGTCGCCGATAAAACAGGTGAACCAATAGTGGTTTGGCTGATAACTGAAACACCTCTTTCGGGATAGGTATGAATAGTATAAAAGGTATTGGTGTTCAATGCCAAACCGGTAAAGGGCGTTGGTGTTCCGGGAGATTCCGGTGCCTCGGTGAACTCATGCGTCAACACATCCGCCGGAGAAATTCCGCCCAAAGAATTTAAAAACTCGTCCATGGTGTTATAAAGCCGAGAGACCTGTTCGACATTGACCCGGTATACCAGATTGCCGGATCGATATTCTCTGTCATGAACGGTACCCAATTGTAAGCATACGCTTTCTAGGGCTTGTTCGGGCAATTTTCGGTCGAAGCAGGTGATGAATTCAGTAAGACAGTCTTTTCCTCGACGGCTGATCACCCGATGGCTTTTGCCGATGATGCTGACCTCAAGTGCTACTCCATTGTCGAGAACCCAGTGTGCGCTTTGGAAAATCCGCACACGGTAATCTGGCACCTTCTCATACAGGCTAAAATAGATCGGTTCAATCATAGTTGGGAGACGGTTTTTGCAAAGCTTTGGTGGGTTTTCGTCCGCTTCGGATAATAGAAGCCTAACGGTCCATAAACCCCCTGTCAATACAAAAAAGGGCTGACATGTCCGGCGCGAGCCACCGGTGGCA
>JAPKCW010000300.1:0-2011 GCA_028822815.1 Nitrospinaceae bacterium
ATGAAGAACTTTTTCGCGGGACAGCTTTTGTGATGGGGGCGGGGGACTCTGTTTTTATTCAGAATGAAAGCATTACGGAAAAGTATATCGTAGTTTTTAAAGAAAATAGCTCCCTTTCAGAGAAACGATTTATTGCGGGCCGCTTTAAAGAAGCCTTGGAGTTGTTTCAACAATGGTTGGATGCCTGATCAATTTAATAGCCAGGCATAAAGAGATTCTGTTTTATTGGCCTATGGGAAGCGTGAGGAGCGGGGCGTTGTCTTTGATTTTGCCCGCTTGTAATGAAAAAATCTGAGCCAGCAGGGAAAACGTGGACTTGGATGACAAATCCGAATCGTCAATATAAAACCAGGTTCCGCGGTAAAAGATAACCATGGGGCTGGTTTCCGGTTTTCCGGGAAGAGAACGGATCCTCAACAAGTCGCCAGTTACTTCCTTCCAGTCAAAAATATTTCCTGCTGAGGTTTTTGTCTGGGTTACCTTGCCTAGTAAAACATCCTGACTGGGAACCTCAACTGCTTGAGAAAGATAAAACATGATTCCTAGAAGGGAACGAGTGACGACCCGGATTTGGTTTGTCTCATTAAAAGCGGGTGAAAAAGTCAGTACATAACGGGTTTTTCCCGGCTCCACGTTTAAAGCAAGGGCAAGCTGTTTTGCCTCTTCCCGGTTTTTATCTTCTTCGTTTATATGTAGAAGCAATTTAGGCACTCCATTGGACTCATAATATGAAAGACTTATGGCACCTTGAATCTGTAACTCCCGTAAAAATTTTACAGCGGATGCGAAGCCTTTAAATTGCGGGGCAAGGCTGGGAGTGGGGCCCGATGCGCTTGGGGCATTTTTCTGGGAATTCATCTGTTGAAAACAGAGTCGGAAAATTCTCTCTATACTCCAGCCAGAATGAAATAATAAGACGACAGTTTTTAAAGGGAGAGGTGATAACACACGTTGTATAAACTTGTTTCCCTGCAAAGGGGAATAGGTTACGGTTGGCTTCTCGGTCATTCCCACGCTTCCACCTAACCCAAAGAGCCCTTTGACGCCATCCTGTAAAGTGGCGCTGGCATTGGCAGTGCTCGACAAGCTGAATTGGGATGCCACACTGCTGACTTCCATGAAAAACGGAGTGTCCCGGTATTTGAGCCGGACCAGATTGAGCAAAAGCTGTTCGTCATTGGTTCTTTGAATCGCTAGATTGTAGTTGCTCCTTTCGCTTTTCAAAGTTGTCGGGCCCAGGTTTGCGCAACCCATGAACAACAATGGGAGAAATACGGTGAAGCAAAGAAGTAATGTAATATTTGAGGAGAAATAACGGAAATTCATGAAAATTCAGTGTCGGGTTTACGGGTTTTTTAATATATCCTGGTTTGCCAAACGAATGGTTGAAGTGGGAAATGCTGTTTCTGCTCCGTTTTCTTCAACAATTTTCAGAATCTTTAAAAGGATGTCCTGCCTGATTGCATGGTACTTTTCCCAATTGGTTGTTTTGGTAAAAGTATAGATGAAAAAATCAAGGGAGGAGGGGGCAAAACTATTGAAATTGACCATCAAGGTTTTACCGGTATCGATTTCAGGGTGACCTTTTAACATTTCCTCAACCTGTTTCGTGATCATTTGCATTTTGTCTGCGTCATCATAGCGAATTCCGATAGTTTCCTTGATTCTCCGGTTCTGCATGCGTGAAGGATTTTCCACCGCGATTTGCGAAAAAATTCCATTGGGAATATACAATGGCCGCTTGTCAAAGGTTCGTATCAAAGTGACTCTCCAGCCTATTTTTTCGACAACGCCTTCAATTTCACGATCGGGTGACCGGATCCAGTCCCCTACCACGAAGGGTCGGTCCATATATATAAAGAGTCCTCCGAAGAAATTTGACAACAGGTCTTTGGCCGCAAAGCCCACGGCTATACCGCCGACACCTCCAAAAGCCAGGACACCGGAAATGCTGAACCCGAGTGTTTGCAACATCATTAATATGGCTATGATGACAACGGATATGCGGGCC
>JAPKCW010000301.1:0-2006 GCA_028822815.1 Nitrospinaceae bacterium
GTGTTGATGCGATGGAGGAGTGGGTGTCGAACAAGAACAGCCTGCCGGGCAAACGATCCAAGGCGGAAAACAGGGCGCGAAAAGAGATCCCGCTTTTTCTGGCTTTAAGGGCTCGGTTGATACCAGAGCCAGCCTCGCAAAAAGATAAGTAATATTCCCTTTATTAGGAAAAAATGTTTTATGCCCAGCTACACATATGAACTTCCTGAACAGGGAAGACTTTTATCTCTCATTCGCGAGAACTTGAATAAAGTCGGGGAAGAGTGGAAGGAGATAGCGGATTTCATGCTGGAAGGCCATGTGGAATACAAACCCCTGAGGGCAAATCCCATGGGGTCGGGGTTTGTCTATCAGCGGGCGAAAGTCAACCTGACGATTTATTTTCCGGAAAAAATTTTTAAACACTTCCTCAATTGGCTGGACTCTGAAAAGGTGGAACTGCTCAAGGCAGTGGTGCAATCTTCTCTGCCACAACGTTCCGGCTATGACATTCATGAGTTTAAAATTTTAGGTGTTATTGCTGGACCATGATTTGACAAGCCGCCTATACTTCTTGCTCTCCAGCGAAAGTTATTGTTAGTCGGTCATGATAAATGGAAGGTCGTCTGCGATGGCTTTTCTGATGTTCGCCATCCACTGTTGGTAGAAAGTGGAGTTGTGCAGGGTGAGAAGGCGCATGGCGAGGATTTCTCCTACCATGATCAGGTGCCTGAGATAGGCCTTGGAAAAATTCTTACAGGTGTAACAGATGCAGTCTGGCTCGATAGGGTCGGGGTCGGTTTTGTATTGTTCATTTCTAATATTTATTTTTCCTCCCTTTACAAACAGGGACCCGTTTCTGGCGTTGCGGGTTGGCATGACACAATCGAACATGTCCACTCCCATGGAACTGCATTGCAAGAGGTCTTCAGGGGTTCCCACCCCCATCAGGTAGCGAGGTTTGTTTGCCGGCAGAAGGGGAGCGGTGTACTCGGTGATGTCGTACATCAGGTTTTTTTCTTCTCCCACACTCAACCCGCCTATCGCGTAACCGGGAAAATCAATTCCCATAATTTGTTCCGCGCTTTTTTTGCGAAGATCGGGATACATTCCACCTTGGACAATTCCGAACAAAGCCTGCGTATCGGAATGCAATGCTTGCTTGCAACGCTGAGCCCAAAGGGTGGTCAGCTGTAAGGATTTTTCTGTTTGGCTGATGTCGGCAGTATGAGGAGTCGGTTCATCGAAAGCCATGATGATGTCCGCACCCAATGCCTGTTGGATTTCTATAGAACGTTCTGGCGAAATAAAGTGGGACGACCCGTCAAAATGGGATTGGAACGTGACTCCCTCTTCAGTGACCTTAGCCAGTTCGTTGAGGCTGAAAACCTGATAGCCTCCGCTGTCGGTAAGGATAGGGTGGGGCCAGTTCATGAATTTATGCAGTCCGCCCAGAGAGCGGATCAAGTCGTGCCCCGGCCGGAGATAGAGGTGGTAGGTATTACCAAGGATAATTTGTGCCCCAAAGGACTCCAGGTCTTCCGGGGTCAATGCTTTTACAGTTGCCTGGGTTCCCACCGGCATGAAGCAGGGGGTTTCTATCTTCCCACGGGGTGTGGTCAAAATACCCAGCCGGGCAGAAGAGTGGCTATGCGTTTTGATTACTTCAAAAGAGATCACTATGGCAGAGATGGGGACAACAGTTTTTCAAGAATAGCTTTTTGAACATGAAGCCGGTTCTCAGCCTGGTCGAAAACAATCGAATGTTTGCCATCCATGACCTCTGCCGTGATTTCCATTTCCCGGTGTGCGGGAAGGCAGTGCATTACCATTACATCTTTTTTTGCGGCATCGACCAGTTTCTGATTGATCTGGTAAGGAAGAAGGAGTTGTTTTTTTGTTACCGCATCTTTTTCTCCCATGCTTATCCAAACATCGGTATAAATGATATCCGCATTTTGGACCGCCTCAAAAGGGTCTTCAACAATTTCCACCTTACCATTACCATCCAGCTAGGGAGCCGGGTG
>JAPKCW010000302.1:0-2004 GCA_028822815.1 Nitrospinaceae bacterium
ACCCTATTTTAAAACCTACTTTTGGGCGCACAAGTGCCCAAAATGATGGTGATTAAAACATAGCATTTCCTGAGTGTCAAGTCAAAATCGAGCCCCCGAACCCTGAAAATATAATGTTTTCAAGATTTTTTTCCCGGCCCGCCAATCCGCAGTTTTACCGCATTCGCATGGGCTCCTAAATCCTCCATTTCGGCCAATGATATTACGATTTCACCACATTTTTCCAAAGCGGTCCGGGAATAGGAAATCAGGCTGGTCCGTTTGATAAAATCATACACCCCTAATGGGGATGAAAACCGGGCCGTGCCACTGGTAGGTAATACATGATTAGGGCCGGCCAAGTAGTCTCCGACTGCTTCCGGCGTGTAATGCCCTAAAAATACTGCCCCCGCGTTCTGTATCTTTTCCGCCCAATAGTCTGGATCTTCCACTGCCAATTCCAAGTGCTCAGGAGCCAGCCGATTGGCCAGATCCACTGCCGCCTCAAGGGACTCTGTCACCAGCAGTCGGCACTGGGAGTTTAAAGAAGCTTCCATAATAGATTGGCGGCTCAGGCTGTTTTTCTGTTTTTCCAGTTCGGTCATCACCTCTCGGGCCAGTCCTTCCTCCGGGGTCACCAGAATCGGTACCGCTTCTTCATCATGCTCTGCCTGCGATAGCAGGTCTGCCGCCACATAGGCCGGGTTGGCGCTGTGATCGGCGACTATCAGGATTTCACTGGGACCGGCTATCATATCGATATCCACAATGCCAAACACGAGACGTTTGGCCAACGCCACATAAATATTGCCGGGTCCAACTATCTTGTCCACCCGAGGAACAGTAGCGGTACCGAAAGCCATGGCCCCGATAGCCTGCGCGCCCCCAACCTTATAGATTTCCGTGACCCCTGCAATATCCGCTGCAACCAGAACATGCGGACGCGTTTGCCCATCGGGAAACGGCGAGCACATGACCACGCGTTCCACCCCCGCCACTTTTGCCGGAACCGCGTTCATCAGCACCGAAGAAGGGTAGGATGCTTTCCCACCCGGAACATAGATCCCCGCCGTAGTAAGCGGCCTCACCATCTGGCCCAAAGTTACCCCTTCTTCCCCATAAGACCAGGACTCCTGCTTCTGGCGCTCGTGAAAACGGCGAATCCGTTCTTCCGCTTCCTTCAGTGCCGCGAGTTCTTTTTTGCTCACGCCCTCATAAGCCAGTCGAATTTCAGCTGGCGTAACCCGCATCTGCTCCAGCGAAAGGTCAGTGCGGTCAAAGCGGTGCGTGTACTCCAGCAAGGCGGTATCCCCTCTTTCCTGCACGTCCTGCAATATCTTGCGGACGGTGTCATCATGGGTAAACAAATCCATATTGGAACGATTCTCCAACGCCTCGATCACCGCTTGATAATCCGAATCTGTAAATTTGCAAAGTTTCATATATAAATACCGTCCAACTTAATCGAAGGATGCGCACATGGCAGCCTGTTAGTGATCTCCTAAAATTTTATTTAGTAACTTTCCTGTCTCACCGGATTTTCCGAGTCCGGCCTGTTCAATGAGTTGTAAATGGGTTTGGAAAAATCTTAAATCTTCCGGATTGTCGATATCATACCAAACCGGCAAAAGCTCCAGTTCTGCCCCATCTTGTTCCAAGTGTGCGCACGTTTCCCGCAAGACCTTCTGTGTCCCCCAGCTCACCCCATCGAAAACCTCAACCACTTTTCCCCGCATTCCGATCAGGTAATAGCCCCCATCGGTGCTCGGCCCCAAAACCAGGTCTTTGTCGGAACCCAGAGCCCGCTCAATATAAGTAACAGGGAGCGAAGGGCTATCCGAACCAATGATAACGGCTTTATCATACCCTTCCGCAAACCGGTCCTGAAGAGCCCGGCGCATTTTATCTCCCAGGTCCTTTCCCTCCTGAACAAAAAGGCGGATATCAGTACCCGACGTTCCGGTAAAAAAGCCGGACTGGTTCGAGGGAGCAACTCCTACAAACAGGTCTGCGTTTTCCACTTGC
>JAPKCW010000303.1:0-1988 GCA_028822815.1 Nitrospinaceae bacterium
AACGATCTGTGGTGATCGCCGCGGCCTCTGATCAGCCTCCGCTAGTCCGACTACGCGGAGCCTATATTGCAACAACCATCGCTGAATATTTTCGAGACCAAGGAAAAGATGTCATGTTGATGATGGATTCGGTCACCCGCTTTGCCTTGGCACAAAGGGAGATTGGCCTTTCTGTTGGAGAGCCTCCCACAACACGAGGATTTACACCTTCAGTATTTTCCCTACTGCCCAAATTACTGGAGCGCGCGGGAACTTCAGCAGGCGAAGGCTCGATAACGGGCCTTTATACGGTTTTGGTGGAAGGGGATGATTTGAATGAGCCCATATCGGATGCCGTGCGGGCCATTCTTGATGGACATATTGTGCTAAGCCGCGAGCTGGCTTCGCATAACCATTATCCTGCCATTGATGTTCTGAACAGTGTTAGCCGTCTGATGATTGATGTCGTCTCCAAGGAACACTATGATTTGTCTATGAAGTTCAAGGATATCCTGGCGACCTATAAGTCGGCTGAGGACCTGATTAATATCGGGGCCTATACCCGCGGCAGTAATCCCAAGATTGATCTGGCTATCAAAAAATACGACCTCATGATGCCCTACCTCAAGCAGGGAATTTTTGAGGGAATTGACTGGCGAACCAGTATGAATGAATTGAAAAATGTTCTGGAGGATGAAACTTGAGTTTCCGCTTCGACATCATACTTCGTTTGAATAAGAATAAGGAAAACCTCTTGCAGAAGGATATGGGGCGGATCAACTCCCTTTATCAACAGCAACAGGATCGAAAACAGTTTGTGCAGGATGCCACTGAGAAAAGCAGGAATGAATTGAACCAGAGGAAAAGATCGAATGTCGGCCTTGAAACAATGATCCTGTATGACAATTTTTTTCAGGGAACCCGGGCTCAGGGGGAGAGGCAGGATAAAATAATATCAGAAATCAGCACCAGGCTTGAGGCTAAGCGAGAAGAAATGGTTGAGGCCATGCGCAAACGTAGAACCCTGGAAATTCTGAAAGAACGGGATATATTGAAAGAGCGAAAAATCAGGGAAAGGAAGGAAACGGCTATTCTGGATGAGATGGCTTCCAATCTCTGGGGAAGCAATTTATAAGGGGCACATCATGAAATTTAAAATAATTTTTGTTTTAATGATCGCTGTAGCTATCCTTCTGGCCGGAGGGTCCGAGAAAGACCTTGTCGGAAACCTGGCGCCTGGCATGGCTTATGCCCAGGTGAAACAGCTCGATGAAGAGACTGAGAAGGCCCGGGAGGAGGAGCAAAAGGGAGAGAAAATATTTTCTAAATTAGAAGAAGAGAAGGAAAAGGAAAAAGAAAAAGAAAAAATCCGCTTGCCAGGCCAGATGCCTGCGGTCAGCCCCGAGACGTTTAGAATGATAGAAACCATAGAAAATAAGAATCGGGAACTAAAAAAACGGGAAGAGGAATTACGCATCAAGCAAACTCGGCTTGAGGCGTTGGAAGCCAAAGTCCGAAAAGACCTGGATAAAATTGAGAAAAGCATTTCCGAATCAAAAGAGCAGATGGGAATTCAAGACGAAAGGACCAAGAAAAATGTGGAGGCTTTGATCAAAGTTTATTCCAGTATGAAGCCGGAAGAGGCTGCTAATTTGGTTGAAGCTATTGATGAAGGTCTCGCATTGCAAATTATTTCGGGAATGAAAAGTAAAATCGCGGGGCAGGTTTTAAGTAATCTGGATGTTAAAGTCGCCAAACGAATTAGTGAAAATCTGGCTGGTAAGAGAGATAAACCCTCGGAGAAGACCAACTCCCCTGGCAACTAGCAACTTGTGGCAGGCGAACTTCCATTCAACTCTTCAAACTTTTGGTGGTGTCATGACTCCGGATTAGTCATTCCAAAGGATATGATCATTTTCAATCCTTCTTCCACTGACATTTCCATGGCAATGGCATCCTTTTCAGGGACCATGAAAAGGAAACCTGGAGTCGGGTTGGGTGATGTGGTG
>JAPKCW010000304.1:0-1970 GCA_028822815.1 Nitrospinaceae bacterium
TGTGAACATCAATGAATTGAATGATTGGAATGGTCATAAGTAAAAGGATATTAGAAAAACTATTGCATCATAACGCGGAGAGCCTCCGCAGGCAATGAGCCATATCCCTTATCTTGTGAGCAAAGAGTTATCTCGGCTAAAAAAAGCCCTTGCTATTTGCCTCCCCTGCTAAGGGGCGGAATGGGTCATCGTTGATCCTGTATGGGGAATGTGATATGGATGAGCCTGTAAAACCTGACAGTGTGTGAAAAATCACCTCAACTATCCTGCTTGAGTTTTTTTACAGTGGAGTTTTAACATGGCGATATCGGAAAAGGTTGTTGGATACATGGAGAAGTCTTCCTGGATTCGTAAAATGTTTGAGGAAGGCATCCAGCTTAAAAAGGAGTTCGGTGAGGAAAACGTGTTCGACCTGTCCCTGGGCAACCCGGTGATGGAGCCGCCGGAGGAGGTCCGCAAAGTGCTGGTAGAATGCGCGCGGGATGAGTCTCCCGGTTTACACCGTTATATGCCCAATGCCGGGTTTGCCGATGTGCGTACTGTCATTGCTGAGTCACTGTCTCCGGAATGCAGAGTAGAGCTTTCAGCCAACGATGTGATCATGGTGTGCGGTGCGGCGGGCGGACTCAACATCACTTTAAAAACCCTGCTCGATCCGGGCGATGAAGTCATCATCTTCACACCGTATTTTGTGGAATACCTGTTTTATGCTGACAATCATGGCGGCAAGGCGGTTCCTGTGTCCACAGGGGATGATTTCCGGCTCGATTTTTCAGCTTTAAAAAACGCGCTCAACGAAAAAACCAAGGCGGTCATCATCAACTCCCCGAACAACCCGACCGGGGTGGTTTATTCGCGTAAGGAATTGCAGGAGTTGGGCGACATATTAAAAACGCATTCTGACCGGCTCGGCAAAGCCGTTTATCTGATTTCGGACGACCCTTATAAAAAAATCACCTTTGATGGGGTGGAAGCACCGAACATCATGGAGTTTTACAAAAACAGTATTTACATCACTTCGCATTCGAAGGATATTGCGCTTCCTGGTGAGCGCATTGGTTTTGTTGCAGTACACCCTCAATGCGAGGATGCCGGGCCGCTCATGGCGGGACTGATCTTCTGCAACCGGGTGTTAGGGTTTGTAAACGCCCCGGCGCTCATCCAGCGTGTGGTGAAACAGGTGCAGAGTGTGACGGTGGATGTGAAACAGTATCAACGCAAACGTGATTATTTATATAAGGAACTGACGCGGATCGGGTATGAGGTAGTAAAACCTCAGGGAGCGTTTTATTTTTTTCCGAAATCCCCGTTGGAAGATGAGGTGGAGTTCGTTAAAAAGCTGGCCGAAAAAAAGGTGCTGGTGGTGCCGGGCAGGGGATTCGGCTTGCCGGGTTATTTCCGCATTGCCTTTTGTTTTCCCGACTCGGTCATCGAAGGCTCCATCGCCGGGTTTGAGCAGGCCTATAAAGCCCTCTAGCGAGGGAGGCAATTGAGCAAGCGTTAACTACCAGTAACCCTGTCCTCGGCTTAAAGGAGCCATTGCAAATTTTCCTCAAGGCGTAGCCTTGTTGCCATTGGAATCTTTTCTGGTAGAATTGAATCTAATCGATATCAGGGAAAATAGTGATCGTTTTTTAAAGGATTGTTCGTTATGGCTTTGACACAGGATCAGATCAATCGTTATAGTCGGCACCTGCTTTTGCCAGAGGTAGGGGTTGAAGGACAGGAAAAAATTTGTAATTCCAAGGTGCTTTTAATCGGCACCGGTGGGTTGGGCTCACCGTTGGCCCTTTATCTTGCGGCGGCAGGGGTAGGAAACCTGGGCCTGGTCGATTTTGACGTGGTCGATTTCAGCAACCTGCAAAGACAGGTGGCACATGGGGAATCGACAGTGGGGAAGTTGAAAGTGGATTCGGCCAAAGCCCGTATTGCCGATCTGAATTCCAGCATCAATGTCACCACCTACAACA
>JAPKCW010000305.1:0-1969 GCA_028822815.1 Nitrospinaceae bacterium
GACAGGCCGATGAGCCAGAGATGTAGGTGGATTTTCATAAAGGCGGTATTTGTCATGGTTTGATGCTTGTTAAATTCTGATTGTTGTTCTTGTTCGTTAAACTCGTGCAAAGGTGGGCATACCTTATTGAAGTCAATCCTTTACAGGGTTTTCATAGCGTCCTGGTTCTTTTTTTTCGCGGGATATTTTGGCCGCCTTGAGATAGGCTTCGAGGGCCTTTTTGTCATTCTTGAGATTCTGTTCATAGTTGCAGGCCAAGTTGTAATAGTCAGAAGAGTTATTGGCTTGGCCAGGTGTGAGAGCGATTGCTTTTTTTAGATCCTCTTCAACTTCATTCCCATTCTTTAGATTAAAATTGGCCGCTGCACGCATTCGGAAGGCACCGAGCGCCAGACATCTCGGCCATTTGGAGAAATCCACATTCTTGGAAGAAACCGCTAGTTCCTTCCACTGGTTTTTCTTGGTCAGTTTACGCATGCGCATGGTCAAGGTTATATTATCCAGCATACTATTAATTTCCCCCGTTGGTACGGGGATAATCAACTTGCGCAAGGCAGTTTGTCGATTCTCAGCATCGTCGCCCACTGCGGCATCAACCAAACAACACCAGACATCGCCGATCAAGTCGGGTGTCATATCCGCCAGGTTTTCAATAACCTTTTCACGAACATCCTTATCGAATGTGTTGATGCGTTTCTCGCAGGATTCCATTTCAGGAGTGAATTTGCCGGGAACGGCGAGTTCATCCCTGGCTTTGCCGAGTATCTCTGTCCTGAGAAGCTCAAGCCGCTGCTTTGGTTCCTGCTGCCCGCTGAACAGCGGTTTACTCTCCTGATACTGTTCCCAAGCCACCTTCTGCATCCTGGCGGCTTCGTCCTTTAGTAAGGTAAATTTTTGCGACCTGCTCTTAAAATTAGTGGTCAACCCCACGGGGCTCTTGCCGGTTATCACTGCGTATAACAAGCAGGCATAGATATACGACCCCTTTGCACCAGGATGCCCCATGTCCTTGTCGTACAGATCCAGTAATTGTTCTTTCGTTGGATTGGGCCCAAGGTATTTTAACCAAGCGTAACCAGCCGCCGCGACAGGAATGCCACGCTCTTTTCCGAGATCTATCTGGACGTCGTTCAATTTTTTAAAAGAACCGGGGAATTCGTAATAACCCTCGTTACCTCTGCCTGTGTACGGGGAAACATTGGCGGTGGCGAAAAGAATAGGTTTCGCACCTGATGTCTTAATTGTCCTGAATAACATCGTAGCATATGCTTTAAAACGCTTCGTGTAGGCACCGTTATAACCGGCCTTGTAATGCTCCTGGATGACCACATAATCCCATTTTTCACCCATTATTTTTTCGCGGGAAGTTTGTTCATCCAGTCCCAAGCCGGCGTTCCAATGTTCTATGAATTCCCCGCCACCCATATTCGCGTGCCCTGCAACAATCCTCGGATAATCGGCGGGGCCTGAATCAGACAGCTGCTCTATAATCAGGGGCACGGTATGCGTCCTCAATTGACTGTTGCCAAGGAACAAAACCTTCAGTGGAGCTTTCCCGGCGTCCGTTTCTGCTTTGCCGTCTTTGCCGATTAACTCTTCTGCCGCAATTATTTTTTGACAGAAAACCATCACACCAACGGACATCAAACAGTAAAGAAAAAGTTTCCTCATATCCAAATTATTGACCTTTCTAAAAATTACTTCTTCTTAAATACGTAGTAGCAGAAGATGCGAAACCTACTTCGGCACACCGCGATTCCCAGTTTTCGACAAGGAACGATTCAGCCCCAGCGAACGTCTGGAAAAGAAGGAGTTTCATAAAGGCGGTAGTTGTCATGGTTTGATCCTTGTTCAATTCTGATCAAGGTTCTGTGCTGGCGAAGTTCATGGTTTCACCTGGGCATCAGCTTGCTCGATGGGCAGGCGCGCCACTTTTCCGCGCAGCCGGATTTTGTCACTGACGGGCTCG
>JAPKCW010000306.1:0-1964 GCA_028822815.1 Nitrospinaceae bacterium
TCATAACTGCCTTGGTCATCCCACTTTCCATGTTGTTTGCGGTAACGGGCATGGTGGGCAACCGGGTCAGTGGCAACCTGTTGAGTCTCGGTGCCATCGATTTTGGCATCATCGTGGATGGCGCAGTCATCATTGTGGAAAATTGCAGTCGCCGATTAGCCGAAGAACAAAAAAGGTTAGGACGTATCCTGACCCGTGATGAACGTTTCGGACTTGTTGCTTACGCCACCAAAGAGGTTTCCCGGCCGAGCATCTTTGGCGGATTCATCATCATGATCGTATACCTGCCTATTCTTACTTTGACCGGGATTGAAGGAAAGATGTTTCAGCCCATGGCCTTCACTGTTCTGGCGGCACTGACGGGAGCCATGATTTTATCTGTTACCTTTATTCCCGCTATGGTAGCGCAATTTTTATCCGGGCATATATCGGAGAAAGAAAATCCGTTGTTGAAATGGATTCGCAATATTTACGAACCCATATTGAACTTTTCTCTGAATAATCGGCCCACAGTCATTACTTTTGCCGGAGTTCTTGTTGTCCTGAGCCTTCTTTTGTCCACTCGCATGGGAAGCGAGTTTCTCCCGACTCTGGATGAAGGGGACCTCGCCATCCATGCTTTGCGCGTTCCCGGCACCAGTCTTTCCCAGGCCGTTGCAATGCAGGACACGCTGGAGAAAAAAATCAAGGAATTGCCGGAAGTGGATTTCGTATTTGCCAAGATCGGTACTGCAGATATTGCCACCGACCCGATGCCGCCGAGCGTCGCCGATGTGTTCGCGATCATTAAACCCCGGTCCGAATGGCCCGACCCGGACCGGCCTAAATCTGACCTCATTGATGAGCTGGAGCAAAAACTGGCCGAAGTCCCCGGTAACAAATACGAAATCATCCAACCGATTGAAATGCGTTTCAACGAATTGATAGCCGGTGTTCGCAGTGACGTCGCGGTGAAGGTTTTTGGCGATGATTTAGAAACCCTTGTATCTGTAGCGGGAGAAGTTGAGCATGTTCTTTCAGGGGTCCCCGGTGCTTCCGATGTCGGGGTGGAGCAAGTGACAGGACTTCCCGTGCTGACCCTTGAATTGAACCGAAAGCTAATGGCCCGGTTGGGACTAAATGTTTCCGCTGTGCAGGATGTTATAGCGATTGCCATCGGCGGCAAAAGCGCGGGACAGGTTTTTGAAGGAGATAGGCGTATTGAACTTATTGTGAGATTACCGGAAGATATACGAACGAATATAGAACGTCTTAAAAGAATCCCTATAGCACTGCCAAAAAGTTCCTCCAATGAGCAGGATATTTTCTCCCCAGTGAAGATACCTGGGAGCGGTCAAAACCTGAACTACATCCCGCTTTCCGCTGTGGCGGAGTTTTCTATTATAAAAGGCCCCAATCAGATCAGCAGGGAAAACGGCAAACGCCGGGTTGTCGTTACAACTAATGTCCGGGGTCGTGATCTGGGTTCATTTGTGCAAGAGGCTCAGAAGGCCATTGAAGAAAAAGTTTCTCTCGATCCTGGTTATTGGATCGCCTGGGGTGGGCAGTTCGAACATATGATTTCGGCCGCTCAGAGGCTGTGGGTCGTGGTCCCATTAGCGCTCTTGTTAATATTCCTCATGTTGTTTGCCGCATTTGGCAGGATAAAAGAATCGCTTCTCGTTTTTACCGGCATTCCGCTGGCCTTAACAGGAGGTTTCTTTTCTTTGTGGGTTAGAGGAATTCCCTTATCAATTTCCGCCGCAATTGGCTTCATTGCTCTTTCAGGTGTTGCCGTGTTAAACGGATTGGTGATGATTTCCTTCATAGGTGAATTACGGGAAAAGGGACTCCCCTTGGATGAAGCTATTCGGCAAGGATCTCTTACTCGGTTACGGCCCGTTTTGATGACGGCACTGGTCGCCTCTTTAGGATTTATTCCCATGGCTCTGGCAACGGGAACCGGGGCCGAAGTGCAACGCCCG
>JAPKCW010000307.1:0-1962 GCA_028822815.1 Nitrospinaceae bacterium
AGTTGCCGAACGAGTCATCGAGTTCATCGTGGGACTTAATATAGCGGCCAACAAACTCCATATCTGTATATTTGGAGAATTCATAACCAAGGCGGGTTGAAATGGTTTTATTTATTGTGCCATCTCCTCCTGCGCCTCCACGGTCTTCGCTGACGGATGAGAAACCATCTGTGTAAAGGTGTGAACCTGAAACAGAGTAATCGAACTTATTTATTGCCCCTGAAGTTTGAATGGATTCCTTGAAAGTTGCAAAAGATCCTCCCTCAAATGCAAAGGAGTATTTTGGGGCTCCTTTCCCTTTTTTAGTTATAATATTTATGACTCCACCTGTAGCATCTGCTCCCCATTGAATACTTTGCGGCCCTTTAAGCACCTCTATCCGTTCAATGTTTTCTATAATCAGGTCTCCCCAGTCATACCCTCCTGCCGAATTCGGGTTGACCTGCACACCGTCTATAATGGCGAGGGTAGACGACGACCCTTGGCCTCGAATAAATATACTGGTTTGTGCCCCCAGGGAACCACTTTGAACCACATCCAGTCCCAGTTCACCGCGTAATAAATCTTCAACAGTCGTATGTTGTTTTTTTTTGATATCCTCGTCCGTAATAATAATTAGTGAGCCTGGAAAATTTTCGGCTGTGAATGTGTCACGGGAAGATGTGACTTTTATTTATTGTAAGTTTTCTATTTCTTCTGAGGTTATAATTTGTCCCAATCCTGTTGAAAATAGAATAGAAATAAAAAAATTGATTAAAATAAATTTTACTTTACCCACGCTTGTCTCCCTCGAGTTATAATTTCCGGCAGGTCTCCTGACTTGGGGCTATTACCTAGTCACCGCGCCTTCCCATCGTAGTTGATAGTGGCTGATTACTGCGGCTTTTGTTCCCTTCACAGTTGCGGGGCAGTGTTGGGCTCTCACCAATCTTCCCTTGACCGGACTTTAGTGAATTAAACTACTTGCTTACTGCGGTTTCCTTTCAATGGTTTCCATAACAATGGATGTTTTTGCTTTCATTGATTTATACCTGCCTTTTTCTTTTTAAGAGCCAAACGAAAAAGGGGCCTCCCAATATTGCTGTAATAATTCCTACCGGTATTTCTGTTGGTGCAAGAAGCATTCTTGCCAGTGTGTCGCAGGCGACTAGAAAACTGGCACCAAAAAGCATACATGTAGGAATCAGTATTCGGAGGTCGGGGCCCACAAACAACCGGACGATATGGGGAACTATCAATCCGACAAAACCGATGGGACCGGAGGTCGCCACTACCGTTCCGGTGATGAGCGAGGCGGTGATGAAACCGACCTTTTGAATCCTGGGAACATCCACTCCCCGGCTGGAGGCAGAATGAACCCCGGTACTGATGAGATTCAGGTCTCTGCTGATAAACATCAAGATGAATATCCCCAAAAATACCACCGGAGAAATTGATAAGACCGTCTTGTAATCGGTTATATCCAATCCTCCCATAAGCCAGCGGATAATTCTAAACGACTGGCTGAAGTCCGCAAGGTAATGGATAAACATCACCATTGCCGCGAAGAAAAAATTGGCGGTTACTCCGGCCAGGAGAAGTACGCCGGTAGGGAATTCTCCGTGCCGGGTCCTGACTAGGCTGAAAACCAGGATAATGGCACCGAGTGAACCTAAAAATGCAAATAGGGGAACCATCGAAAACCCTAGCAGGGAAACATGTAAATTCAAGGCAATGGCAATCACCGCTCCTAACGCTGCGCCGCTGGAGACGCCTAGTGTGAAGGGGGCCGCCAAATCGTTTCTCAACAAAGCCTGGAAAATGGCACCTGCTACAGACAAGGCGGCACCTGTTAAGGCACCGAGAAGGATTCTTGGAAATCGAACTTGAAAAAGGATGATAGCATCCGCATTGTTGGGAATATTTATGGTGTCAGAAAATGCCCGAGCCAAACTGATTTTGCTGGAACCGATGAGCGGTGTG
>JAPKCW010000308.1:0-1954 GCA_028822815.1 Nitrospinaceae bacterium
GCAAGTCGAAACCATTCGCCACTTTTCACCGATAAAAATATTTTTGCAGAAATTCGGCAGTTGGATCGTGGGACAACTTTCCGGAACACATATCCCCGATGCAACAAGCGGGTTTCGCGCCTACAGCAGGGAGGCCGCGCTACAAATGAATGTCGTCTCCGACTTTACATACACCATTGAAACCATAATCAGCGCAGGGAAAAAGAACCTGGCCATTGAGCATATCCCGGTACGGACTAACAAAAAATTGCGGGAATCGAGGTTGTTTCCCAGTATCCAGATTTATTTACGCCGTTCCCTGGTTACCATGCTAAAAGTTTATTCCATGTACCGCCCCTTGAAACTTTTCAGCATTGCCGGAGGCACCGCACTCATGTTGGGTTTCGCCATTGGTTGCAGGTACCTCTTTTTCTTTTTACAGGGACGGACCGAAGGGCATATCCAGTCGCTGATCTTATCAGCCATTCTACTTATTGTCGGATTTCAAATTATTATGATGGGGATTTCCGCTGAACTCATCGCCGTTAACCGGCAGCTTCTGGAAGATATTCAAGTGAGAATCAAAAAGGGTGAGCTGGAAAAAGACAAATAACCCTACTCGCTTCAACCTGATCCCAATGCCAGAATTGAATAAACCACATTTACGCGTGTTGGTTTTAGCCACCACCTACCCGAGATGGGAAAATGATTCGACACCCCATTTCGTATTTGACCTCAACCGACAGCTCGCCCAAAAAGTGGAAACTTGGGTTCTGGTCCCGCATTCCGGCGGAGCCAAATACTCCGAAGAGATGGATGGGGTCCGTGTTATTCGCTTCCCCTATTTTTTCCCCACAAAGCTACAGCGCCTATGTTATGAGGGCGGAATACTGCCAAACCTCAAATCTAGCTGGTTAGCTCGCTTGCAGTTGCCTTTTTTTCTGGTCTTCCAATTTCTAGCTATTCTAAAAACCGTACGCAAACATAAAATCAATTTCATCCATTGTAACTGGATTATCCCTCAGGGATTTTTTGCCTTTATGATGCATAAAATGTTTAATATTCCTTACCTTTTGACGGCCTTAGGAGGGGATGTCTTTGCGTTTAGGAATATACCGGTGTTTCGGAGTTTAAAAAAGCTGATTCTAAAACACTCCTTTTTGTGTACTGCCAATAGTCATGACCTTATAGAACATTTAAAATTATTGTCTCCCACCACGAAACTTCAATATATTCCTGTTGGGGTTGACGAGAATTTTTTCAACGAAAACAAATTTGATTCCCAACTCAAAACCGATTTGGGAATTACTGACCTCTTTCTTCTTGCGGTGGGCCGTTTTGCCGAAAAAAAGGGATTTGAATATCTTATTGCTGCAATGCCCGCAATCCTCAATGAGTTCCCTAAGACAAAACTCGTCCTGGTAGGGTATGGCCCCAAGGAAGCTGAGCTCAAATCCCAGACCAAAAAACTTGGCTTGGAAAATTGCATAATTTTCGTAGGAGGAAAATCACGGTTGGAGCTAAGCCATTATTACGCCACTGCCGATATTTTTGTTGGCCCATCGATCATTGCCCAAGGAGGGGACACTGAAGGCCAGCCCGCCGCTTTCATAGAGGCTATGGCCTCAAAAACAGCAATTGTAGCTTCCGATGTAGGAGGGATCAAAGACATGATTGAGGATGGTAAAACAGGATTACTGGTTCCTCAGAAAGACTCCGGGCAAATCTCAAAAGCAATAACCACATTATGCAAAGATAATACATTGAAACAACATTTAGAAGAAAACGGGAAGCAACATATTATGAAAAAATTCAGATGGGAAGCAGTGGCCCAGCAATATATGAGCATCTATGAGCTCATTGAAAAAGATTTGGAACCATCATCCCCTTCCTAACCAACCCACCTCAATTCATTTCCAACTCAAATGATTGCATTTCAACACCCTATGCTCTCGATGCGGCAAGATGCTTGCCA
>JAPKCW010000074.1:0-9168 GCA_028822815.1 Nitrospinaceae bacterium
GAACTGTTTGGCAGACTGCCGCAAAGGTTTTACGATGCTTACCACGAGGCTTTCCCGCTGAATCCGGGATATGAGGAAAGAAAAGACTTGTATAACCTGTACCACCTTTTAAACCACCTGAACCTTTTTGGCAACTCCTACCTGGCATCCGTAGAACAGGTGATCCGACGTTATATAGGCTAATAAGAGGCACGCCCCCTAGCCTCCAGATCTTTTCAGGGGGAAACTGGGCAAAAGCTCGTTGAGCCGCCAAAGCTACCTGCTAGCCAGAGAGAGTTATTGTACCCCTGCGGGGCATGCGTGATGTCCTCTTCATTAACCTTCATGCCCTGAAAGGGTAAAGGCTGATGAAAAATATAACGCACGCTGGCCCTACGCCTAGCCCACTCCCGTGGGAGGGAATATAGCAAGTACTTTTTAAGCCGAGATAATTCTTTGCCAGCAGATAAAGATATTGCCAGTTACCACCGGCGGTTCGCCGGTTAGAAGCCGCCGCCGATTTTGGCTATGAAGGTGTGCAGTTCTCTTTCGATGGGGCCATCCCAGTTTTTAATTTCAGCGGCTAACGTGGAGAGGACGGCTTTGCCTTCACTTATTTCCATTGCGCTGGCAATGCTGACCAGAATTCTCGAACCATAACGTTCAACCAGGCCATGTTCTTCAGCGGCACGAAAAGCCATATCTGACCCGAGAATCATCGCCCAAGCCTGGATGATGGAAACCTGGGTCGATTCTCTGAACCGCAGGGAATCCAGTCCTTCCATATAGGTTTCCGCATCCATTGCACCCGACTCGAACTTCTCGATCAATTGTTGCAGGTTTTCCTCTTTTGATTCCACCTTTTGGAATATATATTCGAAAAACTTGGCTTCCGATTTTTTCAATTCCGCCATGTTCCAGGGACAAGTAAAATCCCCTTCCTTGTCATTGGGTTTGCTGGCCCGCCGGATTTCCCTCTCGATCTTGTAGAGGCATTTGGGGCATCGCTTACCCGCGTCATGATTGAACTCGCCTCCGCACTGGCAGGGAGCCAGAACACTTTGAAAAGCCAGGGCCAGGGCCTCCCCTTTTACTCCCAATACCTCACGCAAGGCAATCCGCACCGGGTTAGTGCCAGCCACCGATATACATTGAACGCATGAGGAGCAATGAATCAGATAGGTATTGTCCCCTTCCTCAGGTTCAATGACAGGCTCAAAGGTCTCCGGGCAGAGAGTACACTGCACTTCTTTCTGAAATGTATCAACCATCCGTTTGTTCCTCAGATTGCATTAAAATTAATAGCTTGATTGTTTAGATGAAGGAAGTTAGCCCCGGTTCTAAAAATATCACGTCTCAAACAGGCAAAAAAAAACCCATGACCCGGAGGCCATGGGTCCAATACAGTTTCGGGTGTTTAGCTGGAGTAGGCCTGGCCCAAGGCGGCAACTTCGGCTTGTTTACCACCCATAATAACCTTACCCGTTATCACGTCCACAGGATACATGGTAATTGCATTATGCGTACTGCAAACAACCAAGCAAAGATCACAACCCTTGCAACGGGGTTCAATCACTATAGCTTTCTTTGTAGCCTCATCCAGCATAATGGTATCTGCTTCTGGACAATACATGATGCACAGTCGACAACCTTTTTCCGCAATACATTTGTCGTTATCTACATAGGCAATGTTATACACTTCAAAACTCTCCTCAATTAAAAAAGGTTAAAACAAAAAACCGACTGTTTTCACTAAAAACGATTAAACTTCTACCAACTGCAAGTCCTGCGTCTTGGCCCATTCTTCACCCATCTTAACGGACTCAATGATCGTATTCATATTGGCCTCAAGAAGCTGTTCTTTCTTGGCATATTTTTTCTTGATCGCTTCGTCAAGGGTTGCTGTACCTCCGGAAGCCACATATTTTTTACCAAAGCGGTCCTGAAGAGCACCCTCCATAGACTTAAGGCTTACAATGTTGGTGACCCCCATACAACCCCCGATCATCGCCATGTTAGTGGAAAGCTCGGTTTTGCCGATTTCCAGAGCCAACTTGGTCGCGTCATGATTGAACACATTGACATTGAGGTCTTCCAACGTTTTATGATCCTCATCGCTAAGGAGATCCGCTGGGGTATTAATAATGACCAGACCATTTTCCTTGATGCCAGAATAAAAGGGCGCCGTATAACTTTTCTGCATGGTAATAACCTGAGCGTGAAACACCATGATGACATCTGGGAATACCAGTTCACCACGGTCATAAATGCGCTCCGATCCTATTCTGCAATAGCTTTCGGCGGGTGCCATGCGTTTTTCAGCACCAAAAAAGGGATTCGAAATGGAAAACTTACCATCTCGATTGGCGGCCATGGCCAAAAGATGCGCGGCTGTAACTGCCCCCTGCCCTCCCAGACCTGAAATTCGGATATTCATCCTGCTCATGATTTTTACACTCCTATTTCTTAAGCGTTAACCGTCTTTTTAGCTTCTTTAGCCGCTTTTTTTCTAGCCTTGGTTTCTTCTTTAATGGAATCCAAAAGTTTCTGCGCTTCCTCGGTAATGTACTCCTTCTGGACGAACCGACCGCCAATAGTTTCGGAATCTTTCATTTCATCCAAACCTTCCATGCTCTGCTTACCAATTTCAAGAATACAAGGAGTATAAAGCTGAACAAACGTGGGGCCTATTTCCCGCGCCACATAAATTGCATTTTTAATCACCTGTTCCACCCGATTGGGCTTGCTGACTGTCAACACAGCCACATAAGCACAACCCGCTTCCCGGGCAATTTCCGCCAGACGAACTTTCTCAAAGTTCTTGCCTTTCGGAGCCATCTTGGCAACAAAACCTTTCTGCATCAGGCCGCTTTCCTGGCCACCCGTGTTGGCATAGAGTTCATTGTCAAAACAAATGGTGGTGAACTTTTCCAGACGGAACCAAGACTGCATGGTCATGTCCAACCCGATATCAACGGTTGCCCCGTCTCCGGCCAGAACCACGACATCCTTTTCAACATCCGGAAAACGGCTAGCCAAAGTCCGTTTCAAACCGGAGGCAATGGCATTCTGATTGCCAAACAAAGAATGGATGTTATGCACCGCAACATGCGGGAATACCAGACTGGTACAGCCGGTAGAACCAACAAATACGGTATCTTCCGGATTCGGCAAACTGGCCAGAATATATCGGAAAGCGATGGACTCGGGACAACCCGCACACAAAGAATGCTGCTCAATCAATTCTTTTGAGGAACCAATGTCCTTCCAACCGCGATCCTGCTTACCAAAAGTGGCCGTTGCAACCAGTTCCTGATACTCCGGCGGCATGATATCTGCCAGATCTTCACATATTTGGATTTTTTCCTTGCTCATAAATTCCCCTTAAATTAATTTCCCGATTTGGGAAAAGCAACTTTATAAAATTAGTCCAGGCAAACTACCGTTACATCCTGAGTTTTTCGGTTTCCATGCCCAAATGAATTTTGATCTGTTCCACAATAACCTCGCAAGGCAAGGTCATGCCACCGCAAACATGCGGTCCCTCATAAACCCTTTCGTTATCCGGGATGATGGCCTTGATTTCACGAGCCAACCAACCGGTCACATTAAATTCTGGAACAAAAATATGTTTCGCATTTTTGGTAACCCGCCTGATCTCTTCAGTGGGGAACGGGCGAATGGTTTTGATTTTAACCAGTCCCACCTTAACACCATCTTCTTCAAGAAGGCGGATGGCTTCCCGGCTCTGCGATACTGCAGTTCCAGAGGCCACAATCAGAATCTCCCGGTCGGTGTTGATTTCGTCAATCAAACCATCCAGAAGAGGGATGGTGTGCTTGCGGGAACGCTCAACCGCTGACCTGATTTCCTGTTGCCATGAAGCATGGGTAGCATAACTGATGTAATTAGATTTCATGACAAACGGATCGCGCATCATGCGGAACGGAGAGGTTTCCATATCCATAACCGGTTGCGGATTTCTGTACGGATCATAAGGAGTCAGTGTCAGGTCCAACGGAGGAAGCTCTACCGTATCCTTGGTGTGGGTCACGAAAAAACCGTCACAGCATACCGCGATCGGGACATGCACATCCGGTTGTTCAGCAACGATAAAACCTTTCAATATAAAATCAAAAAGGTCTTGCGCCGTTTCAGCATGCCAGACCAGCATTCCCGTCTCAAGCAGGTAATACATTTCCAACGTATCGGGCTGAATGCTCAGCGGAGAGTTGATTCCCCGGCAAGTCACACAAACCTGAATCGGCAATCGCGCCCCGGCCCACATGGGGAAATTTTCCATGGCCCGTAGAGTACCCGGACCCGCAGTGGTAGTAAAAACCCGGTGTCCACCAAAGGCAGCACCTGCACATTGCCCCATAACTGCAAACTCACTCTCACCACGAAAGTATTCGTCCAGATAGCCTTCCGCATAAATTTCGCCGATCAAAGCCGCCGCTTCACTCTGAGGAGTGATGGGATAAGCCACGGAAGTTCCCACACTGGCTCGTTTGATGGCTTCGCGAATGACTTCACTACCGGTCAGGAAACTGGGTGTTTGCTCAGCATTATAAAAGATGTCATTAACATCCGTATAAGTCTGATCCATTCTGTTTTTCTGACCGAGTTTTTCATGGGACGAAGCTATGATCCTTTTATTCTTAAGCTCCACTGTTTTATTCATAAAATTTGCTCCCGTATTAAAGAGTGCTTTAAAGTGATTAAAAAATTACTTTCTACAGGTTTTCAACCTGGTATATATTAAGCCGGTTGTTCGATGATGCCGGTCCGGCCCATTTTAAATTGCTGAAACGGAGTGCACTGAGATTCCACACCCTCCGATTTCAATTTTTTAATAGCTTCCCTAAGTTTGGTAATCATTGCAATATCCGCATCACGAAAAGAGAGACACGCGTCTTCATGCCCGGCCATGGCACACATTGCTATTGTATAACAACTCGTCCCCCCGCGGATAATCTTTAAAGATAAATTAGCCATATGGCAATGAACCCCAATAAAAATACAGACATCGATCTTGTTATGCCAGATGGTCAAATTCGGATGATTAGGGTTGATCTCATACGCCGCTTCAATCTTGGGATATTTGGGCCGATAGTCAGCCATGGGGATCAACCGCATCGGGACTTCATTAGCCAGTTCCCGAAGGGCTGTAGCTTTTTCCGCCACGTGAGGGTTGATTTTCCACAGCACCAAAGGTCCTGGAAAAATAGTTGGGACTTTGGCCCCTAAAATCTTTCTGGCAGCAACCTCATAAGCCTCATCCACGGGCACAACCTTACCCTCTATATGCGCTTCCCCAGGATCGGGCAAGACGTTCCCCATTGATGCCGCGGAAGGAGGTAAAAACGCCTCCGGCCCAGGTAAGACCTTATATTGGCTCATTCTGATAATCCTTAGTATGTAAGTTAATTTTGAAGAAAAAGAGACTAATAATAAACCAAGCCAAAAAAGTTGTCAAACCTTAATAGCTAAAATAGCTTAGACCATTCTCAGGTTCCTGAACAGCTAGTATATCCCGGCTCCTGCCCGTATTTAAATTTAATCCTTAAATCCGAAAACCCAGCCGAGCCAGCACATGCCCCGGCCCCGGATCAATGCCCCTGAACAGCCCTTAAATAGAGGCTGTAAAAGATAAAAGGCCCTAAGGAGCATCTCTAAAAATTGCTTTTGGCTATGAGTGGCCCTTATCAAACAAGGGCCAGCGAATTGCAGTAAAGGAAATAACCGAATAAATTGAGATCCTCTAAAACACTGAAAAATTTCGACAATCCCTACATACCTACCTACATCGACAAGGATTAAGAAACCCTGTTCCAGCCAGAGACAGCAAGCTAGAGTTGCTTTTTCAAGTCTTCCAGCAAAACAAGATGCTTTTTTTCCTCAACCAGCAAATGCGAAAAGATGACCTTCACATCCAGCTTCTTCTCTTTTCCCAGTAATTCTTGCAACACGTCAATGGATCTTTTTTCTGATTCAATTCCCAACTCGAGAGCCTGCTTGTCGCTTTGAATATTTTGCACGAAAGAAACTGTCAAAGCGGGAAAAATTTTACCCTTCAGTTCTTCGCCCAGAAAACGTTGCAAATATTCTTTGGGCCGGTTTCGGCTCGCTATGGCCGGTTGCAAAAACCGGGATTTTTCCTGCAAAGCCTGGATATGCTCTCTTTCCTCACCGGCCAAACGGAAAAACATCTCCCGGACCTGGGGGTCCTGAACCCTCTTCCCCACCGACTCATAAAAAAGCAGACCTTCCTTTTCAATACAAAGGCTGATCTCAATTGCATCCATACATTGAAAAGAAGCCCTGCCCGTGCTCTTAGCCAAAACCTCTGTTTTTATTTTTACCATTTTATTCTCACGATCAAAATTTTGGAGACACCCCCAATAATTCGATATTTCAAGGAATCTCTTAAACAATTTATCACAGCTTTTCGCTTACTCCTTTTGAAGAATCGATAAAAATCGAAAAAATCAAATTTCTCCAATAAAAAGAATGTGTTATAGTGGGCGCAGATAACAGAGGAACTCTTGACCACCCCTTTAAACGGAACGGCAATCCCTCACAGGCCAAAATCCGGAAACAAAATTCCGGCTCTTATACCGGAATCTGAATCATGAAAAAGGTTGAAATATTTACCGATGGGGGATGCAAAGGCAATCCTGGCCCCGGCGGGTACGGGTGCATCATCAAACAAAATGGTGACGTAAAGGAAATCAAGGGGAGCCATCCACAAACCACCAACAACATTATGGAGATGACCGCCGCCATCGTTGCCCTGAAACACCTGCAAGAGCCCTGCGAGATTAAATTAACGACCGACTCGCAATATGTCGTAAAGGGAGTGACCGAATGGATGAAGGGCTGGATTCGTAATGGGTGGAAAACGGCATCGCGGCAACCGGTTAAAAACCAGGAACTTTGGCAGGAACTGCATAAGTTGAATCAACGCCACACCATCACCTGGATATGGGTGAAAGGCCACAATGGCCACCCCGAAAACGAACGCTGTGACGAACTGGCTAACGAAGCCATCGCTGAACTTTAGAACCGGCGAGCCGCCGGAGGCAAATTGCAATGACGTTTTTCTGCATTCTGGCTATGTCTCGGCTTAACAAGCCACGGCTCTCTTGATAAAGATGTCCTCCTTCAATTTTTTGATCGGAAGATAAAATGAATTTGATCCCACAACGATTCCATTCTCTTTTCAATAAAAATTCGCCTCTCCCATATATCATTATTCTGGGCATTTTCTTTTTAGTCGCGTCCTGCTCTACCAAGGGTCCGGACTCCCCTCTCAAGCCTTACCCCGATCAAACCGGAAAACGTGAAAACTCCAGGGACTGGGATTTCAACTACCGCAAGGACAGGCTCTATCCCAAGGAACAGGAAACCGCTAAAGGTCAGGATTTAGAATCGTTCAGCGGTCCGGCGACACTTGCCGACCTGAAAGGGTTCGCTGATGATTTGGATCGCGCTTCTCTGGAAAAAGCCATCATGAATCAGCTTCAGGCCATGTTCGAACAAGAGCTCTCTACCCCCGTGCGGTTAGGAGCGTTCACCCTTACGCGCGGACGCCTTGTAGAAACCCTGGAAGCTTTTTTAGAAATTCTTCAGCGGGATCTCCCTTTTGAGGAATTCAATAAAAAAATCTCCGAGGAATTCGTCCTTTACCGGGTCGGCAAGGGAAAAGGGGGGAACAAAAAAATGCTGTTCACCGGCTATTACCGACCCGTCATCCAGGCCAGCCCGGTACGAACCTCCCTTTACCGCTACCCCATCTACCAAATGCCGGAACAAGGCCTGCAACAAGTGAAATATAAAAATGGAATTCAACTTATTGGTACCCATACGGGAATAAAACAAATCCGCGAATCCTCTTCCGAAAAACCGTGGCGGCGTTTCACCCGCGAGAAAATTGACCGCGAAGGCGCGTTACAGGGACAGGGACTGGAAGTTGCCTGGCTCAAGGACGACCTTGAAAGGTTCTTCCTGCACATTCAGGGTTCCGGCATGCTGGAATTTCCCGATGGCAGTCGGCAGGGTGTTGGCTATCAAGGTTCCAATCAATATTCCTATACAGGAATCGGGAAACTGATGATTCGAGACGGGGTCATCGATATCTCACAAGGTTCCATGCAGGGCATCAAAAAATATTTCATCGATAATCCGCAGGATATTTCCAAATACCTCTACCAAAACAAACGCTACATCTTTTTCACACTCAGTGATGACGGACCTCGCGGGTCAGGGGGAGGAGAATTGGTGGGCGGACGTTCCATCGCGACTGATAAATCCATTTACCCGGCTGGGGGACTGGCCTTTATCCGAGTCAAGCAACCAGTCCTCGATGAGAATAACAAGATCGTACGCTGGCAACCTGTTTCAAGATTTGTAGTGGATCAGGATACCGGAAGCGCCATTCGGGGTCCGGGCCGGGCCGACCTGTTTTTTGGAACCGGTCAGAAAGCCGGTGCTAAAGCCGGTCACTACCATGAACGGGGAGAAGTCTATTACCTGATCAAAAGAAGCTGACCATTATTCGCTGTACAATGCCACCAGGCGCTTATCGATGAAATCCGCCCTCTCATCCGGAACCATCAACTGCTCTTTTTCCGGATCACCACGCACCGCCGAATAGTCCAGATTTTCTGGGTTGCGTTTGATCATGCAGGCAAAGGTAATGGTCTCGGGCTTTTCTTCCACTTCCAGATAATCCACCGCTCGGATGAAGGAATGTCCAGTCGTGACAATATCATCCACAATCAGCCAATGCGTATCCGCAGTGTAAGTTGCCGCGGCAACCTGGACGTAGTCCAGCCGCTTTTTCGGCATGATATGGAAAGGCAGATTCATCAGTTTGGACAATTGGTGGCCGATGCGGATGCCCTGAGTTTCACAGCCTACCACTACATCGAATTTTCCGTGTTGCTTTTGCCAGTCCAGAAGTTTTTTGAGAAGGATCTCGCAGTACGCCTCGTTCATGGCATCAGACAGATCGCCATATTCATAGGTATAAGCCGATTTAACCCCTGAACTGAGAACAAAATTTCCTTCCTTTTTGATTCTGGAAAACACCGCGTACCCTCCTAATAAAAAAATCTAATTGCCTTTTTCCAAGTAAAAAAATAACCCCCCTAGCCCTCCTTATCAGGGGGAGGCAGATAGCAA
>JAPKCW010000309.1:0-1934 GCA_028822815.1 Nitrospinaceae bacterium
AGGCTGTCTCGACTACCGGGTTGTTTCCAAAAACCCGATCACTCTCAACAACGAGGACATCCAGCGCAAAGCCGGTATGATCGATTTTTATTCTATGACCGTGCGTAGCTTCAAATGCGATTTTGAAGACATCTGTGAAAACTTCGGCCATATCGCATATTACAAAGGCAGTATCCCCGAATTTCCACATGGGTTCACCCTTGATGACCATCATTATTTTCAGACTAGAATTCCCGTACCGGTTTGTGGCAATACCAGCAAGATGCTGAGTGAAACCCGGTTCAGAGAACATTTTAATATCCTCGGAGATTTCTCAACCCACTACGGACCTTTTGACTGCAGCACTCCCCAGACACAGGAAGGCATTCACACAAACGGTAATGGCGCCTGTTGCTAACCACTAGGCGTGGGGCCAGTGTGTGCCATCGCTTTATCAGGCGAGCAATTGTGTTCTCGGCTCAACGAGTCATTTCTATCTGCCTCTCCTGCCAAGGGGCTAGTGGGGGATATCAAATTCCTGCGGATTTAAATCGTAGTTTTTGTAGAGCTCACGCAAACGTTTGCGAACCTTGACACTGTTTTCAGAATCTTTTTTCTGCTCCCAAATCTGTTGGGCTTTGCGGGCCGCCAAAATCGCCTTGCGTCCTTCATTGAGACCGTCAAAAGCCTTGCTCATGTTAAAATAGGCATTGGCATCCTGCGGATTTTTTTTCACCGCTTTTTTATATTCCACCAAACCTTTCTCGTAGATTTCTTTCATGACATCATTTGGCCCAGTGATAAGCATTTGAACAGCCTTTGTGTTTTTCCCGCATATTGAGGAATCGTGTATGCTGGGTTTTCCTGAGAAATTTGATTGAAAGAATTCATGGCAAGCCAGACCATCGACATTCTATGTAGCCAGTGCGGGACTTTCATGGTCCAGTATCAGAAGAAAGGGTCTGGACAATTGATCAGACTTTATCTCGATATGATTAAAGAGCCCGATTCTCTTTATCGCTTAAAATCCGTTTGCAGCAAATCAGATCTCCCTGTATTGGCTTGCATTAATTGTGGCAACCGGATTGGACTCCCCACAACTCAAGAAGGAGGCCGCCTGGCATACCGCATGATAAAGGGATCGTTCAGAAGGAAACGCAAAACTTAAATAGCATAGGTTTTATTAAAATCCGGCTTTCGCTCAAACAACATCAGGCATCCAACGTCAGGTCTTCTTTAGGGATGCTTATACATGCCAGACAGGAGCCTTCTTCGGGTTTTGAACCAGGTTCTCCTACCAACTCCACCTTACCTTTCCTAACCGCAGTGAGGCAGGTTCCACAATTGCCCGCACGGCAACCCGAGTCAATAGGAATTCCATTCAACTCCGCAAAATCCAGCAGGGATGCGGCTTTGGAATCCCACACCAGGGTTTTCCCGGACTTCTCAAACTGGATATTGATTTTGACCCCGCTTTCTTTTTCGGGTTTGGCCTTACATCCTTTTACTGTAGCCGGACCAAAAGCCTCAAAATGAATATGCTTTTTGGGAACTCCCCACTCGGCCAAATCCTTCCTCAAGTCTTTAACCATAGGTGGCGGAGCACAAATGTAAAAATCAAAGTTACTGGAAGGAAGAAAGGTTTTTATATTTTCTACGTTGACCCAGCCCTTGGCGTGATAATCTTCATTCAACACATCGGTTTCCGCCGGTGTACTGTAAAAAACCTTCAGGTGAACATTTTCATTTTCACGTACCACCATTTCCAGATGTTCCTTCATCGCATGCTCTTTCTTATTTCTCACCCCCAGGAAAAACCATACTTCCCGCTGGGAACCCATTTCAGCAATGGCATTGAGCATGCTGAGTAATGGAGTGATCCCCACCCCACCGGCAAGAAGAACCACCGGAAAATTTTTGGTCATACTCATGCAAAAATGTCCGCTGGGCGCTTT
>JAPKCW010000310.1:0-1933 GCA_028822815.1 Nitrospinaceae bacterium
GTTTAATTTAATTGATACAGTACACTAGCTCTTGATCTATAGAGATTGGGGGTGAAGCGATCATCCAATAGAGTCGATGACCGTGTCGTGGCGATGAAGATGGAGCGCAAGTTACCGACGAGGTCCTCTACACCGGACTGATCGAGATGCAGGAGCTGGATGCTCCGGGATAGGCCCCTTAGGATTGGTTTAAGCCGTTTGTGGCGGTTCCTAGAAATATCCTCAAAGTCAATTGAAGTTTAATTTTTTCGGAGATCAAAGCGTCTATAGAGTTCCTGTGGAGCTTCATGGGCATTCATCTCCAGAATGATTTTTTCGCACATATAATTTTCCAGTTCCTGATCCTGGAAGCTGTTATTTTGTTCTGGATCATTTTTTAGATCGAAAAGCATTGTCTTCGTATCGGCAAAACCGCCCTGACGGGGGGAGCGTTTTGCATCTTTCAATGCGGGCATTCGTAAAAGTGGAGCACCTTTGGTAAATCTAAAGCCGCGATATAATTCTGCAGGCATCAATTCTCTGATTTCGAACAGGCTACGGTTATGCATGGGCATCAGCGTGTATTCGTATAAATCTTTAGTTTCCATGTTCTTAGGATAGCGGAAGTAGGTATACCTTCCGTCGGTAGCATTCAACGCACCACCGAAAATTCCATACAGAGCCAAGTTACGAACACTTTCCACTTTTCCAAGAAGTAGGGGCAAGAGTGATTTTCCCTGAACCTCCGGGCTTGGAGGCTGCCCATAGAGATCCAGAAAGGTTGGCATTAAATCGATGGTCTGAGTCAGAGCCCCGACATGAGTCCCTCGGGCAATTGACATCTCAGGGTGGTAAATCATTAATGGGATGTGGGCTACCTCATTGAAGAAAGGCATTCTGTTTTTCGCCCACCAATCGTGTTCTGACAGCAAAAAACCATGATCAGTGGTCATAATCAAAGCAGTATCGGACCATAGGTCTTCCGCATCAAAAAAATCAAGAATTCTTCCCAACTGGAAATCACAGAACCTCACCAAGGCTGCATAATTTAATTTCAATTCAGCAATTTCCTCTTTACTCTCCTCGACGTTTCTATACCTTGGCCAATTTAAAATAGGCCCCCGGTAACCACTGTCTTCTGTTTGGTATCCCTCGGGAACAAAAAAAGGTTCATGAGGGTCAAAGGTTTCCATCTGCATGATCCAGTTTTCGGCGTTGCCATTCTGTCTGAGAAAGGCCAATGCCTCATCCACGCATTGAACCACTGGGAAATCCTTTTCGTTCTTAATGACGCTTCGGTTGATCATCCCCTGAAGTCGGTGGCCGTCTCTTTTGTCTTCGTATTGAATCGGATGATAGGTTTTTCGAAAACGTTCCAATGGTGGTTCGACCATAGCAACCCATGGGTCTGATTCCTGGCCCCTGATAAATGACCACGTCGAATAACGGGTGTGGTAAGTGGAACCCCCATCTTCAAAATAATGATAATGGTCTGAAATCAGATGACTGTAGATATCCGCTTGCTTCAACTGTCCTGGAAAACTGTCATCAAATGGCTCTAGAGGGCCCCAACTGCGATGGAGAAAGTTTAGCCGACCTGTGTGCATGTCTCGCCTTGCGGGCATACAGGGCAGTGAACCTGCGAAATGATTGTCGAAAACAATGGAGTACGATGCCAGCCGGTCAAAATTCGGAGTCAGATGATGTCCGCCATAAGCCCCAAGGGCAGAACGGTTTAAACTGTCGAAAAGGAGAAAAACGGTTTTCATGAGTCTTCTATGAACCTGAATTATTCATCAATAAAATACAGTTAACGAAAACTCAGTGGATTTCTTCAAGCTAAAACCCATTCACCTGCCGTTTTCTCGGTGAGTGGGATTACCTTCTTGGACTCGCCGCCGGGCGGTGCCGGGGGGCGTCCGCCCCCCTTGCCCCACGCAGGGGTCTTTGAAAA
>JAPKCW010000311.1:0-1927 GCA_028822815.1 Nitrospinaceae bacterium
GGCCAAGCTCCAGTACCAGTTGGCCGGCATCCAGCATTTGGAATTGTACGGTCAGAACGAACAGCAGGTGCTCGCCGACTTGACCACCGGCCTGATCAAGCGGGGTATCTCCGGGGAAGGCGATACTGCTCAACCGCAATCTTCAACCGTCAAACGCCATGAACACCCAAGGCCAAGGGCCGCCACCTCAAAATCGCCGGCAAACATGGCCAAGCCCATCGCTTGGGCCTTGGGTGTGTGCGTTGTCGCACTGCTTGGATTGCTGTTGTTCAATCTCTCTATAACCGAAGCTCCAAAGGCATCCGCACAAAAGCAAGCGCCCAAGTTGGGGCGCATTCATCTGAAAATTTCCATTCCCGAGGAATACCCCATGGCCAAACCGACAGACATGCCGTTTGGGGTCGCATGGAGAATGTTGGCCATATCTCCGAACGGGAAACATTTGGCTTATGTCTGCATGCATGAAAAGGAACGGCACCTGTGCCTTCGTAGTTTGAGCGATGATGCGTTCCAGTTGCTAAAAGGATCCAACGGAGCGGTTCTTCCATTTTTCAGTCCGGACGAAAAATGGGTGGGCTTTTTGACCGAAAAAAAAGTCAAGAAAATTGAAATATCAAGTGGGTTGTTGGCGGAAGTCTGTGACGCAAAAAACCCATATGCAGGAGCCACATGGAGTGATGAAGGCAAGATTTATTTTGGCGATTCGGAAGGCAGTCAATTCCGCAAAGTGAACGAAAACGGAGGGGAACCGGAACTCGTTTCAAAAAAAATACTGCGTGCTCGGAGTCCAAGTACCGTGCCCAACGAGAAGGGTGTCGTTTTTGATTATCCAGGAATTGATGTAAGCCGCGCTCCTTATGCGGTTTATTTTGTCCCTTCAACTGAAGATAACATCCTGAAATTGCTGGATGGCAGAATGCCCAGTTGGTTTGGTGAAAAGCACTTGATTACCTTGGAAGATAATCAGTTAAGATTAACGGAATTCAACGACGAAACATTCAAGCCATCGGGGAAAACCAAAACCGTTGTGAATTCAAAAATAAGAAATAATAAATTCACTGCTCAATATTCGCTCTCTCAAAACAACATTCTGGCCTTCATCGAGGGAGATAGCAAACTGGAATTGAGTCTCTCGCTTTTGGATCCAATGAAAAAAGAATCTGTATTGCTGTCCGAGAAATGGCAGCAATATGGCCAGTTTTCTATTTCGGCGAGCGGGGAGAAAGTGGCAGTCGAAATCGAGGACAATCAGATATACAGTATAAACATTTTCGATATTAAAAGAGGGCGGTTCAGTTCGTTTTCGAATTCAAAACATAACTATGCTCCATTTTGGGGGCCTGACGAAAAAAAAATATACTATACATCCAATAGGAAAGACCCATCTGAATTTGGATTGTATGTTTATGATTTCGATCAGCAAAAAGAGGAAGAGATTATTTTTGTGGGAGAAATAATGGGAGGGCTTAGCGTTTCAGATGTATCAAGAGACGGTAAAAAGATATTATGCTATGGGCAGCAAAAGGGGACGGGACAAGGGGAGTTATATTATGTTGATCTTATAGAAAGAAAGAAGTACCAGCTCACAAAAAACCGATTGCAGGAATGGGGAGGTGTTTTTTCTCCGGATGAGAAATGGTTGGCCTATACTTCCGAGAAGGACATGGAGGGGAGTTTTGCGATCTATCTGAATCGGTTTCCAGAAATGAATCAGGAGACTCGGATTTCAGCCGGAGGAGGGGAGGAGCCCAAGTGGCTGCCGGACGGTTCCGGTGTTTATTACCGGAATGGTTCTCAATGGATGAAGGTTTCCTTGAAATTGGACAACAAACCGGAGATCGGAGAACCAGAAGTTTTCTTTGAAGGACCCTAGGTGAATGTCCCGGGACCATCTCACGATATCTTCCCTGATGGCCGGATCCTGTTG
>JAPKCW010000312.1:0-1912 GCA_028822815.1 Nitrospinaceae bacterium
AATCCAAGGACCGGTACCGTTTTGTTGGAAAAGCCATGCCCCGGCTGGATATTCCTGCAAAGGTCAACGGCACTGCGATTTATGGAACCGATGTCCGCCTTCCGGGAATGCTTTATGCGGCGATCAGTCAGTCCCCTGTTTTCGGAGGGGAGGTCAAGGCATACGATAAGGCCGCTGCAATGGCGGTGAGGGGAGTGGAGGCGGTGATCCCGATCCCCCACGGGATGTCCGTTGTCGCAGACTCCACTTGGCATGCACAAAAAGGACTGGAAGCCTTGAAGGTACAATTTGAGGGAGGGGCGACTGCTGGCTTAGACCAAGAAGAGCTTGGCCGTCGTTTCCGGACCTCTTTGGACGATATGGGAAAGACCGAATTGAGCGGGGAAAAGGTGCTCGATCTGGAATACGAAATCCAGTTTTTGAGTCACGCTGCCATTGAACCCATCAATTGCACAGCTTTTGTATCAGACAATTTTTGTGAAGTTTGGGGTCCGTTTCAGGGTCAGACAAATACTATGAAAAAAGTTAAGGAAATTACTGGGCTATCCGAAGATCAGATACTGGTTCACACAACTTATGTCGGAGGAGGTTTTGGAAGAAAGAATAAAACCGACTTTGTAGAGCAGGCAGTCATTATTTCAATGACACTTAAAAAACCTGTTCAGGTCATGTGGTCACGTGAAGAGGATATGCAACATGACTTTTATCACCCAGCTAGTAAAAGTCGATTCCAAATCAGTCTTGGCGATGATGGAATGCCTTTACAATGGGATAACCAGTATGCCGCATCCTCTCAAATGGCTCAGGATTATAAATTGTTGAAATGGATGGATATCAATCTAATTTCTTATTTTAGTACTGCCCATTCAGATTTTTTAATCCCAAAGATATTTCCTGCGGTAATGGGATATGATTGGGATATAAAGCCTCATTACGATATTAAAGGTGTAGATTTCAAATCTTCTATTGTTGAAGTGGATATACCTTTGGGGTTTTGGCGTGGATGGATGTTTCAAAACACTTTTTTCCTCGAGAGTGCTTTAGATGAGTCAGCCCATCGTGCAGGAGAGGATCCATTCGATTATCGAATAAAATTGCTTAGGAAAAGCCCAAGACACAAAAAAGTTTTAGAGCGAGTTGCTGAAGAATCGAAATGGGGCAGTCCCATTACTGACGGTCACGGTAAAGGTATTGCCATTTGCGACTTTGCAGGAAGTATATTGGCTGAAGTAGCTGAAGTTTCAGTTAACAAATATGGCAAACTGATTGTTCACCGTGTGGATTGCGTGATAGATCTTGGCAGATACGTAAATCCGGACATTGTAAAATCTCAGGTTGAAGGATGTGTCATTACGGGGATTTCAGTTGCAACTAAAGAGAAGATTACCATAAAAAATGGGCGGGTAGAACAAAGTAACTTTGACGATTACAGAATAGCTCGACTAAAGGACACTCCCAAAATAAACGTAACCATTATTGATAGTGAATTCAAACCCACCGGTGCAGATGCTGGATTGGCTCCTACTCTTCCTGCAATCACGAATGCCATTTTTGCGGCAACAGGTAAACGAATAAGAAGACTTCCAATTGGACGGCAGAAGCTGGTGTGAGTAGATGATGGTGGTGCTGGAATTGGCGGTGCAGACGGTATCAACTCCTTCTAAGGTCCGGGCACCCGCCTCAACTTCATCGGATTTCGTCTTGCCCGGGACAATTAACCCTTTACCTTCTTCTCTTTTTCCTTTTCCAAAGCTCCCTGAGTGGGGCAAGGGGGCGTCCCCCCCCGGCTACCTCCCGGCGGCGAGTCCAAGAATGTAAGTCCACTCACCGACAAAACCACAGGTGAACCAACCTTAACCCCGCACGCCCTCTTGCTTCCTTGCTCCAGTTGTGGAATACTCCTGCCGCATAC
>JAPKCW010000075.1:0-8937 GCA_028822815.1 Nitrospinaceae bacterium
GAAAAGCGTTAATATCCTTCTTTCAATATCGTCTAAAGTGATGAGTTCCTGCCGTGAAGGATTATCGAAAACCACCAATCCTTCCTTGAAGTCAACCACAATCACCTCGGTGGAGGATAAATCTTTGTTGATTCTCTGTAGAGGAGCAATATCATTCTTATCTATTTCTGAAGTCAATAATTGCTCTAGCGAGATATTTCCCAGGCGGGCAATTTTGACCAGCACTGCGACAGGAGCATCCCTCTCGCCCGCTTCATAACGAACAAATGTACGGAAACCTACCTTAAGAATTCCCGACAGGATGGACTGGGTACAACCCAGTTCCTTGCGAATCATTTTCAGATTCTTTGCCAGAATTGACATCCAAACCCTCTAATCAATAGAATTTACATTTAAATTCATTATAAGCTTAACTTCCTGCCAAAACAATACTGGAACATTTCTAATTATAGAAAATACTCGACCAAGATATTATCACCAACGGGATAAACAGGCGAGGAAAAATATCACGCGATCTGCATCGGCGGTTCACCGGGCAAAAACAATTTTTAGAGATGCCCTGTAGTCAAAAATTCCAACAAACTTTGCATGAAAAACTACGATCCTTGATTATGAGCAAAAGTTTTGACGCTTTAAAAACACCTGTAACCCGTTAACTTAAAAAGGATATCATGATTCTGCCACAAAAAAAAATGAATGGCACCAGATTTGCTTCTACTACCTATCAATACCTTCAAACTTGCAGGGAGAAACCGATATGGATTCCGATGCTCATTTAGATCAAGAGTATGAAAACTTGAATGATGCCATTTTACGGGCCATTTTATTGTCGAAAGAAGTGCAGGATATTCTTGTCCGATTTAAAAAGCTGGGGCAAATGAATGACAAGGCCGTTTTGAACCTGTTTTTAAGCCTGGACGAACTGTACCAAATGATCGATGAAAAACCTACGAACCCAAACACCTATAAGCTGGAACCGGGAACTTCAACAGCTTCATCAGAAAGGGAAAAGGAAGAAAAATCTTATCCAAAAGAAGAAACCGTCATAGATGGGAAGTTATTGACTTGTAACGAAGCTCTTTTTGAAAAATTTTACCAAGGAAAGTTTGACCTTACAGACTGGATGAGAAAAGCCCGCATCCGATTCTAAAACATTGACTCAATCCTGGGGACTATTTCTGAAAGATTTTGGCATCGCAGGAGATAAATTTGATCTGCTTGAGGGGAACCACAAATATTTCCTCAGAGGTCGTCACCTCAAATAATTCCAAGTCATCACTAAAACCATGTTTTTGGGTTGTATCAAGAATCAGTTCCTGATTATCCACAAAAATAATTTTGAGCTGATATTGCATTCCCATCCCCTTTCTGTTTTTTAAATTATGTCTTAAATATCTGCTCCACAGGAACTAGTTGGGGTGGGCAATCCTCTCGAACTTTTTTGACAGAGGATGCCGCAGATAGTCTTCCACATAGTTTTTCAAATACCCTTTTTCATACAGCTTTTTATTGGAAAGTTTGGAATTCACACGGTTGAGCACCTTAAACCGTACCCGAGGAAAACGGTCCTTAAAATCATCAAAAGAAACTCCCGAAATATCCCGCTCATCATTGGAAGATTTTTCCATAATCACGCGGGGAAGATGCACAACTTTCTGGTAACTAATTCTTTTAGCAACATCGCTGAAAGTGAGCAATGTCGTACAATCAGAGTCTCCTCCCAAAGTCTCATTGGGGACATAAAGAAAACGAGCCCTGCCCTGGCGAAACATACTCAGTATCCGGTGAACATTGCCAGCCATCACGACCCAGTCCTTTTTATCCAATTCGCACGCATCAAAGGTTTTCATGATTTTGTTCCGGTTCAGAAAAGCCGTGATATCCGATTCGGTATGGATCATCTGGATATTAGGAAGGTTCATGTCATAAACTTTTTGGGACTCACCGGGAAGGAACCGTTTTCCCTGCCTCATTAAAGTCGTAGTTTTTTCATCAATGTACTTCAAAGGTGTTAGGCATCCCATCCATAACAGGCAGTTTTTATTAATCTTTGAAATGGTTTTCGCGTCTTCGGACATGGTGTCGGGGCCAAAAGAATAAAAATTAGCGGAGGCCACAGCCGGGCCATCCAGCACCCCCAGGACCTGATTGACCGAAGGCCCTTTCGGCATCACTTGTTTCCGATAAGATCCCAGTGTGATGACCGAAAGTTCGAAGTTAATGCGGCCGGGATATTTTTCTGCCAGACGATTGATCCTTTTCGGGTCAAAATATCCCACCGAAAACATGGTCATATTTTTATCCGTCTTTTCCAGGAACTCCTCAATCCACTCCATCGCCTTAGGGTGCAAGGCGAGGTCTGTCCATTCCATATATTCGTTACCACCTAAAATCAAAGACTCTGCCTCCCGGGTAGGAATTGCCTGGATCTCATTAAAAATAAATTCCCAATCTTCTTGCGTGGTGAGGGGCATGTCAAAGGTCTGGCGGTAGCTGATATCCTGTTCATAGCAAAATGTGCATTTGACAGGACAGGTCTTTCCCAAGCTAATAGGAATTTTGCCGTCCTTGATCTCTTTCCGCAGTATATTCAGATAAAATTCCCGGTTTTGAACACTCATTACCAACCCTTAAAAGCACTCATTAACGACTCATCCACAGGTACCTCCTGCTTCTGGCTTTCTTCAAGACCCTGGATAAGCTTGTTAAGATGAACCGCGGCACAACCCATATAGGCGATACTTTCCTGCTGAAGCTTATAACTACCCGTTTTCAGCTTCATCCCTAGATCCTCAACATGTTTTGAGTCAAAGGGATGAGTCGTTGCGGCTTTTTTGAATTCCTCAATGGACTCTTTAAAACTTTTCTTTTCGTGCAAGGTGATGCCATTTTTCAGGCACTCCTGGGCACTTCGGACTTCTTCTACCGTTATGGGTTTGTCTTCCGCCATAGACTCCTCTCTCATTATCTCAGGACAGCGCTGAAGCGACAGGAAGGCCGCATACGCGCGGCATATAATTAATGACTTTTAAAATGGGTCCATTGTAGCATTGACGGGCTTGTCAAGCAATTGGCTCAAGGCAACTGAAAAATACAGGCGGGAAACAGAAAACGGTGCAGAAAAAAAACGGGAATGGCTTCCAAAATTGGAACAGAAAAAGGCGGGGAACCAGAGCGTTCCCCACCAAAAAAAAAATCCTTTTCCACTAGCAGGTTGCTGAAAAACTGCTCAACAGATCAATGTTTCTCTTCAGTACCATCAGGTGCAACTTGGTGACCCTCGAGAAATTATGATCCCATCGAACAAGAAGACATAACCAACACAAGCGAAATCCAAATACCGGTTCCGTTTCCGGTGAGGGTCTGTCTTTCGGGATTGCTGGCGACGTGGTCAATGCGTCAGATTATTTTCCTGGAGGTTGAGGACTATGTTCCTCATCACAATGACCTTCGGGGCATGCTCCTCCCATGCCGTAACACCCGGCGGTCATGATGGTGGCCAGAAACAACAAAAGAACTATGCCAAAGAATCTTTTCATCCTAACTCTCTCCTTTTTAAGAATAGAAGGTTCAGTCCTATTGGGTTGGGGTTCAAGGTTTTTTTTGGACTACGCCTTTTATCAGTATTTTCAGGACAATTCAATCAGTTTTTTACGTTTTTCCCCGATTTCCGAGGAAAAGGCCTTTTTAAATGAAGCTACCAACTTTTTCATCCAGCCCTCTCCTCTCAAAAAATTTCGGTTTCCTATAAAGCATTGCTTCTCGCTCTTGGAACCGGTTTTGGAATATGCTTTTTATCAATATTTAAGCAACATTTCAATCATTTTTTGGCATTTTACCCTACAATGGGATTCTAAAATATAAACCTTCACTACCAAGGTGCTCCCCTGGCTTCTCCTGCCAACATTGATATTTCAACCCTTGAACAAAAGCTTGCCACGGCTAAAATCGGCCACTCCCTACGATTTTTTTCTGAAATCGACTCGACCAATGAGGAAATCAAGCGCAATTTGGCTGAAAATCTGCCGGAAGGCACAGTTGTCATTGCCGACCACCAAACTTGCGGAAGGGGCAGGCAAGGGCGCTCATGGCATTCGGAACCAAAGACAGGAGTCTACCTCTCCGTACTTCTAAAACCCGACTTGCCCCCCGAAAACCTGGCCTGCCTCACATTAATGGCAGGGGTCGCAACCATATCCGCTATCCCGCAACAAACATCAGCAAAGCTCAAGTGGCCGAACGATATCTTATTGAACGGTAAAAAAATTGCGGGAATTTTATGTGAATGCATTGCCGAGCCGGGAGCCCATCCTGCCGTCATCGTGGGAATAGGAATCAACCTCAACCACACCGGCTTTCCCAAAAATATCCAAGACATTGCCACTTCCCTGAAAATGGAAACCGGTAAAAACGTCGACCGTACAGAACTTATCCTCAGCCTTCTGCAAAACCTTGACTCCGAATATAAAGATTTCTTACAGGGGAAAAGAGAAAACCTGATCCGCAAATGGACCGAGCAATCGGACATGTTCGGAAAGACCGTGACTGTCTCACAAAAAGGCAAAATCCAAACCGGCACCGCAATAGGGCTCAACCCACAAGGCAAACTGATCCTGCAAACTCCGGACGGAAAACAACACCTCCTCGATTCCGGCGAACTGCTCGCCACAGGGGCAACTGGAAAAACTACTTCTGACTAGAAAAGAGTTGTCGCGGCTCAAGAAATTCTTGCCCATTTCCTCAAGGCATTGTCTTATTGCTCACTGGGTCCAGCGTCACGCTGGCGGCTAGGGGCAAAAGATGAATCAGGTTTCCGGCGGCATAGGCGCGGACGACCTCCAGCGAATCCTGTAATAACTCCACCAATATCGGGAAGGCTTCCGGCCCACCCATCATCCCCACTGCCCGCACTGCCGCTGTGCGCACTCTGGAGTGATTGTCCCCCAGAGCCATCTTCAGCAAGCGTACCTGGCCGGGTATCCTGGTTTCCCCCAAAACCCGTGCGGTGGTGCTACGCACACCAAAATCAGTGTGCTTCAACAGTTCTTCAAACACAATCTGGCAGGAGTCGGACCCCATACGGTTCAGTGCCAGTGCCGCCGACAGCTTCACCATTCCGTCTTTGTCCGCGCATAGAGGTATCAAATCCGGTTCCGCCTCCTTTAGGTTGCCCATCGCCAACGCCGCCGCGTAACGAACTGACGCACTGTCCCGCTTGATCAATTCCCTGAGCTTGGGCAACATACCGGCAGTGGTTTTCCCTTCCACCGCTTTCAGGCTGTAGAACACCATCTCCGGTTCAGCATGGTCGAACAACTTCGCCAGATGCGGCAGAACTTCCTCGGTGCCAATTTTCCCAAGGTATCCAATAGCCTGATACCTGCGATCGGGAATAGGATGGGTGAGCGGGTCCAGCACATCTGCAAGATATTTTCCCTCGCCATGTTTAACCAGTCCGGAAGAAGCCGCCATGCGCATCGGCACATCATAGGACTTTAAAAATACTCTCACTTCATCAACCACTTCCGGTCCACCCTCATCTGCAAGTATCTCAACCGCCGCACTGCGCACCCAGATGTCGGTATCATCCGTCATCCTGCGCGCCGCCTTCAGAGCATCGGCAGGAGAAACCTTCTGCAATCCCTGTAGGGCAAACAAACGCGCCGTGGGGTAGACATCTTCTGTTGCCTTGTTGAGCAAAGGAATCAACTCTAGATCCTGAGACTCCCCGGCCGCTCGAGCCGCCGCGGCTCTCACAAACGCCCTCTCATTTTGATAGGCCTTCTGCAAAACAACCAGGCTGGTTGCGCGGATTTTCTTAACCACCGCATCAGGCCGGGAGTCGGCAAATCCCATTGCAGGGGCAACCAGCAGAACCAGCCCTATTATTCGAAGCATCATTCAAAAGGCTCCTCAACCAGCCCGGAATATCTCGCGACCAGGTTCCGATAATATTCCTTCTCCTGGTTTTTACCCCGCTTGCCAAAGCCGTTGCTAAGAATCTCGCATTTTTCAATCAGCATCATCACAACCCAATTTTTTTGCTCCTCATCCAGTTTATTTTCTTTCAATAGTTTCTCTAGCGCATAAACACGCCAGCGGTCCATGCCCCAGTATTTGTGCGACAACTGGTCTTCATGCCCTCCTCGCTTGACGATCAACTTCTCTGCAATAAAATAGAAAGGATAGCGTTTAGCGATGCGCAACCACAAATCATAATCTTCACATACCGGCATGGACTCATCGAATCCCCCCACCTCGCTCAACATCTTAGCCCGCAGTAACACTGAAGACGGGCTGACAATGCACAATGGCAGACAATAGCGGAAAATATCACCGGAATATTTCCGGTGTTTGTTCATCGGGTTCACCCGCACCCCGTTGCGAATCCATATCTCATCCGTATAGACCGCTTGCAAGTCCGGGTGACACTCCATCCACTTGACCTGGCTTGCCAGTTTGCACTTTTCCCACAAGTCGTCCGAGTCGAGAAATGCGATGCAACCCCCCTCTGCCTCCGCCATGCCCCGGTTGCGGGCAAAGGATACCCCCCGATTCTCCTCCAGCCTGATCAGTTTCACCGCAGGAAACTGCCCCACAAGCTCAGAAGTATTGTCCGTAGATCCGTCATCCACCACGATCAACTCAAAATCAGTAAAGCTTTGATCCAGAACTGAGCGAATTGACTCCTCCAAACAATAACCCCTATTGAAGGTCGGGATGATGACAGAGACCCAAGGTTTAGACATTGTTTTTTATCCTTTTGCTGAGCGTAAATTCAATCTGGCATAATTAAGTCCGCGAACCCCACAAACACCCCCCGCCAAAACCCAGGCTCATGTTTGCCAGTCAGACTGAAAACCGCCATAAGTTCAATAAGGTACGCAAATGCAAGCATATCACAACCCAAGCCTGGCCATAAATGCCTTGACAAATCCCTAAAATTCTCCTAAGAATGAATGCTTTCCACAGGGTAACGGATTTAAAAACAGGCTACTAGCCAGGCAGCTCCTGATGTGAAGAGTAGTGGGGGCCAGCAGTAGCGCGGTTTGATATTCAGGTTAAATATGGAATTCAGAGACGTTATACAAGATTTAAAAAGCGACCTCGCAAGGGTCGAAAAAGCCATAAATCAGAACTATAAATCAGATGTGCCCCTGATTCCAGGAATTAGCTCCTATCTGATGAGTTGTGGCGGCAAACGCATCCGCCCTATGCTCGTGCTTCTGGGTGCCAAGCTTTGCGGGCGCGAAACCGACGATGCCGTTGTTAAACATGGGTGTGCTGTTGAGTACCTCCATGCCGCCTCCCTGCTCCATGATGATGTGGTGGATGAAACAACGGTCCGGCGCGGTAAAGAAACCGTCAACGCCAAATGGGGGAGCGATGCCAGCATTCTGGTCGGCGACTTCCTCATCTCCCGATCCATCCTGATTCTGGCCGAAGACTGCGAACGCAAAATCATCCAGGCCGTCACCGAAGCAACTAAAGTTCTCGTCGAAGGCGGCATTTACGAATACACCGAAGCCCGCAACATAAAAGTTACTGAAAAACATATACTCGATGTCATCTACCGCAAAACCTCGTCCCTGATATCCGTCAGCGTAAGACTCGGAGGCCTGCTCGCCAACGCTACCGAACAGCAGGAAACCGCAATCATCTCTTTTGGCGATGATTTTGGCATGGCTTTCCAGTTGATGGATGACGCGCTCGACTACGATGCCGATGAAACCGTGCTGGGCAAACCACCAGGAACCGATTTCAAAGAAGGCCACGTCACACTGCCCCTGCACCATTTGTATAACAACGCAGATCGGCTGCTGAAAAAAGAAATCGAAGCCTTCATCAAAAACGAAAACATAACAGAAAAAGATTTGCAGTATATCGTTGGACAGATGCACAAATATAAATCTATCGACTATACCCTGAACCTCGCCCGCTTCTACATCGACCGGGCCAAATCACATCTCAGAAAAGCCGACTTTCCGGCTCCGCGATATATCGAACACCTCGATGCCGTCGCAGAATATATTTATAGCCGACATGCAGGCCAGCGTGACGCTGGTGTCAAAGTGCAATCACTTTAGTTGGTAAAAACAAAGGTTTCTCGGCTCAATTAAGCTGTTGCCCAACTGCTTACCCTGTCCATCGTATCGCCCTGAGCTTTTGTTATATATATTAAGGAAGTAATGGTTTCTTCTGGGAGAACCGCATGCCTTCCCATCCACTGGTGTCCCTTGCCATCCATTCGATAAAACACCATATAGAAAAAGGCCACCCCCTGCCCTGCCCCGATCCTTTACCCGAGGCAATGAAAATCCAGGCTGGAACCTTTGTCTCCATCAAGAAAAATAGACTACTAAGAGGTTGCATTGGCACTATTCAGTCGAAATACGCCAACCTCGCTGAAGAAGTGATCCAGAACGCTATCAAGGCGGCCAGTGAAGACCCCCGGTTCCCACCTATAGAAAAAAAAGAACTCGATCAACTCACCATCTCAGTGGATGTGTTGACCACGCCGGAAAAAATCGACGATACTTCATCTTTAGACGTGAAAAACTATGGTCTGATAGTGCGCCATAAAGGCAGGCAGGGCCTGCTCCTCCCCGATCTGGAAAATATTAAATCAATAGACCAGCAACTGAAAGTCTGCCTCAAAAAAGGCGGCATAAAAGAATCCGACCCCTACGAACTTTTCCGCTTCGAAGTCAAAAGATTCCACCACTAGGCCCCAGCGTGACACTGGTCGGCAGTAAAACTGTTCTTATCAGAAAAGATATGTTAAAAATTTACTGTGAGTGAGAGTTATATACAGAAAAAGTTTGTCCTCCCTCTCGTTGATTTATTGAAACAGGGGATGGATCCTTCCAGGCTTTCTTTGGCACTAACTTCTGGTGCCCTGATCGGTGTCTTTCCGATATTAGGAATCGCGACCTT
>JAPKCW010000076.1:0-8910 GCA_028822815.1 Nitrospinaceae bacterium
AGATTCGCAAATTGTCGGATGGGGTTTCTCCTGAAGAGATTGGAGCGATAAAAGCAGAATTAGAGAAGCAGTTTCGATTTGAGAAGAAAGTTTTGGAAGAGAAAATGGAAAAAGAAGTGGAAGCTGTCCGTAACCGGAAAAATTAACCCTCCTGGTCTTTAAAATCGACCCCGTCTTATATTTCTCATTAGACCGTATTTTTTTACGATAAAGCCTGAATGAAAACCGCAATACAAATAATTATTCACGATGCCCTGGAGAAAGCCCGGCAAGCAGGAGAGCTGGAACTTTCCCCGTTTCCGGAAATTGTGGTGGAAAAACCCAAAGATGAAAAAATGGGAGATTTTTCAACCAATATTGCCATGACGCTGGCGCGGAGTGAGTGCAAGAACCCGAAAATGATTGCGGAAAGTGTTGTCCGTTACCTTAAAAATGGTGATTTAAGCCAGGTGGAAATTGCCGGGCCGGGATTCATCAACCTCAAAATGTCGCATGAGTTTTTTCTGCAACGGTTAAAGAATGTCGTTAAACAAGGGGATGATTTTGGTCAGACGGATGTTGGGCAGGGCACTAAGGTTTTGATCGAGTTTGTCAGCGCGAACCCCACAGGTCCATTGCATGTCGGGCATGGGAGGGGAGCCGCAGTCGGGGATGCTCTTGCAAGGATTCTAAAAAAATCCGGGTACGATTTAAGCACCGAATACTACATCAATGATGTGGGAAACCAGATGAACTTTCTAGGTCGGTCTACCTGGCTCCGTTACCGGGAACTGCTGGGGGAAGCTATTGAATTTCCCGATGACCATTACCGGGGCGAGTATATTAAAGATATTGCCAACGAAATAGTAAAACAGAAAGGAAACGAGTTTTTAAACAAGCCGGAAGAGGAGTGCCTTCCTTTTTTCAGAAAGTTTGCCAAGGATAATGTTCTTAAAGGAATTCAAAAAGATCTTACGGAATTTCGAGTGAATTTCGATAACTGGTTCACTGAGCAATCCCTTTATGATGATAGTTCGGTAGAGAAGGCCATTAAATGGTTGAAGGGCAAGGGCCATATCTATGAAAAAGACGGGGCCGTCTGGTTAAAGTCTTCCGCGTTCAATGATGACAAAGACCGGGTCATTGTCAAGAAAACAGGGGAGAAAACCTATTTTTGCTCAGACATCGCTTATCATCAGAATAAAATCAACCGTGGGTTTAAAAAAATCATCAATCTGATGGGTGCCGACCATCATGGTTACGTTCCACGCATGGAGGCCGTTCTGGAAGCGATGGGGTATGACAAGAAAATTTTTAAGATTCTCCTGATTCAATTTGTCAGTCTTTTGCGGGCGGGAGAAAAGGTATCCATGTCCACCCGGGCCGGTGAGTTTGAAACACTGAAGGATGTGGTGAGTGAGGTGGGTGTCGATGTAGCACGATACTATTTTCTGATGCGCAGTTCCGACACGCACCTGGATTTTGACCTGGAGCTGGCCAAACAAGAAACCTCGGAAAACCCGGTTTTTTATATTCAATATGCGCATGCCCGGATATGCAGTATTTTTCGTACCGCTGGAGAAAAAGGCGTGGTGTGGAACAGGTCTAACGAAGTGGATCTCTCACTTCTGGTTGAAGGGGAGGAATGCGGCATTATCCGCGCTGTTCTTGCTTTTCCTGAAATAGTGGAAAAAAGTGCTCGGGCTTTGGAGGTACATCGGATTTCCCATTACCTGCTTGATATGGTTTCCCGGTTTCATGGGTATTACAGCAGGCATCGGGTTATCTCTGATGACAAGGCGCTAACACTTGCGCGTTTATTTTTGCTGGATGCTATACGAATTACCATCCGCAATGGTTTCGATTTGATGGGTATTTCGGCTCCAGAAAAAATGTAACCCGGCGTAGCCGCCGGCAATAACTTTTGCTGGCGATGAAAGAGTTTTCTCGGCCCAAAGAGTTCTTGCCAGTAGCCCCTGCGGTTAGCAGTCGGTGTAGCCGCCGGTGGCAGATTGCAATAACTTTATCTGGTTAGCGAGAAGTATTGGCGGCTTAAAAAACTATCGGTTTCAATAGGTACCATCAATTTATGAGACTTCTCCTTGTAATGATTTTTTTGGTGGCTTCGGCGGTGGGACTGCATTTTTACGGGGGCATCGATGGGTTCCTGGAAAAGAAGGCACCTGCAAAAAAAATAAGAGCTGTTAAGCCCAAATTCATCCGCGACAAGGTTGCGCCGGTTGCATCGGATAAACCGGTTTATACTTTTTTTGAGACCTTGAATGATACTACCATGACTCAGTATGTTGGGCTCAATGGCGAGTTGTTGCCTCTTTCTCCAGAGAGAACGGTTATTGTGCCCGACAAAAGTACAGCGACTATCCCTCCTGTTGAAAAACAGGTGAAGTCAGAACCGCTGGCTGAACCTGAAATTAAACTTGATCGAAATATTAGAACTGAAAATGAGGGACGGCCTCGTTATGCTGTTCAGGTGAGTTCGTTCCGCGATGCGGGGCGTGCGGGTGCTTTGAAAATGCGTCTCCAGGAAAAAGGTTTCGATGCTTTTTTAATGCAAGCGGAACTTGCCAATCATGCTGGAACCTGGCACCGGGTTTTTCTGGGAAGGTATGCAGATGAGGAAAAAGCGCAGGAGGCAGCCCGCTTGGCCAGAAGTGAGTACAAATTAAACGCGGTAGTGGTCCGTAAGACCAATTAGCAGGTTGTTGCAAACGGATTTTGCCGTTGTCAGCAGAGGTGGTCGGCATCACAGAATGCCTGTAACTCTTCTACCGGATCATCAATTCTGGGTCCACCATAAAATTTTTTCTTGCTGTCAAACCAGGTGTTGAACCGATAGCCTTCAATATCGTCTTGATATAGCTTTCTTCTTTCGTCTTCCCCTCTAAAATCGAAATTTAAATTAGCTTCTCCTTTTTCGGGAATGGTGATCGTCCCTCTTTGTTCCGGAATAAAGGGATGCCAGGCGATTACCTCGTAGGTGCCGGGAGGAACATTTTCGATGCTGAAGTTGCCTTCCGAGTCTGAAACCGCGTAATAGGGATTTTGCACCAGATATGCGTGAGTTTGGAGGAAAGGGTGGAGATTGCATTTGATGATGAATTCATTTGCGCCTTCGCGCACAAAAATACTGCGTACCTGGCTGGATTTTTCGGGTAGCGGACGGTTACTGGTCTGGTCCGAATAGATGTTGCGGACTTCATAAGTCGCTATCTCATGCTGGATAGGATCTGTGTTTTCCACTAAAATGTTTTCACCGTTTCTAGCACCGATTACATAACGGTTGGCCCGGCAACGGTCGATGTGGAAGGTTTGCATTTTGGGCGAAAACGGTTTTCCTTTTTCAACGTTTGCCAAATGGATGATGGTATCTTTCAGCCCTCGATTTTGTGAAACGGTGAAATCGAATAGTAGACGATGACCTCTCCCATCCGATATCCTTGAGCAGAATTCGATATTCGGAGAGTGGATTAGATGGAAAGAACGAACCCTGGGAACCTGGCCAGAAAGTGTGACACGGCCTTTTAAAGTTCCTCCATCGTCCACGGAAACGACTGTGTAAGAGGATTTAATCTGGTCAAATAGTTTTTTTGCAAGCTTGTTGTTTCTTTTGAATAAAATTTCAACTTTTTCCAGGGCTTTCTCACGTTGTCCCTGCAAATTATATATAACCCCAAGGTCATAATCTGCTTTTACCATTCTGTGGTCCATGTTCAAGGCGGCTTCCAGTTCCTGAATGGCCTCATCCATTAATTTGACCCGGGCAAAGGAAACCCCGCGGTTGTAGCGCAAACCGGGAGAGTCGTATCCCAGCCGCAATGCTTTTTCAAAGGAAAGGAGAGCTTCCTTGTGCATTCCTGTCTGGCTGAAGGCAACACCAAGATTCGCTTGAATCAGGCTATCCTGCGGGGCGAGTTCGGCCGCTTTCAAGAATTCGGCTACGGCATTGTCCCACTGTTTTTTCTGGCTCAGTTTCACTGCGTTTTGATAGTGGGCTTTTGCTTCCTTATCAGAAGCAACCACTGGGCAGCCAAAAAACAGGATCAGGCAGAAAACCAGAAAACTGAGGCTATATTTGGATTTAATAGTTTTCACTCTGGTAATATGATTGTTGAGTTTTAAAATGTAACAATCCCTAAAGGGAGTGTCAACTCCTGTTAGATACGTGTAAGGGGTTAAAAATTCCACCGACATATAAAATTTTCATGTGCGGAAAATAGAGGGATAAATTTGAGATCCACCCAATATATGGAATCATTTGAAGCGCATTGGGGCATTTCGGGAGGAATTTTCCAGACCATTGCCGGCTCCCAGCTTAGGGGGATGGAGTTGCCTTGTCCTCCTCGAATCTCGCATGAACTGCATTTGGATGAACAGGGCAGGGCTGTTCTGTATGAAATTGAAGCGAAAGATCAAACCAAGCCAATTATTGTGCTGGCTCATGGTATGGGGGGATGTTCCGAGTCCGGTTATATGAAGCGGATTTCCACTAAACTTTGGATGCGGGGTTATGGGGTGTTCCTGATCAATCACCGGGGTAGTGGACCGGGTATGGGTTTGAGTTCGCGGCTGTGGAATGGGGGTGCCAGCGATGATTTGGCAAAAATGATTGATTTTGTGATTCAGCGCAATCCCGGCAAGTTCCTGGTGCCGATTGGTTTTTCTTTAAGTGGTAACATTCTTTTGAAATATTTGGGAGAGGGCCAGATTATTCCCAGTAAGATTTTAGGAGCTCTCGCCGTAAATCCGCCTGTTGATTTAAGGATTTCAAGTGCCATCATATCGCGAAAATGGAGTTGTGCAGTATTCAATCAGTATTATATGAAATTAATTCGAAATCAGGCAATTGCCATTACGAAACAGTTCCCGGATGCTTTGAGTCCGCTAAAAAATTTAAAAACGATTTGGGATTTCGACGTCAGCTATACCGCTCCCTCTGGCGGATTCAAAGATGTTGATGATTATTATGACAGTTGTAGTTCCATGCATTATTTGAAGGGAATAGAAATTTCCACTTCCATTTTGTGTGCCGAAGATGATCCTTTTGTTCCATGCAAAATATTTGATCAGGTTGAGATGAGTGAAAGGGTGACATTGCATAAACCGAAAAAGGGTGGGCATATGGGGTATATCGCCAGACATGTTACCCCTCATGGGGACCGGCGGTGGATGGACTATGCCATATTGGAATGGATTCGGGAATTATGCATGCAAGAGAAAACCCCAAACCAAAAATCTGGTGTTAGCAAGTTCGTGGTGCAGAATGCTGGGGACAAATCATGATGCAGGGCAGTTTTCTTTTAAAGTACAGGTTGAAGGCTTTTGCCAACGGTTTCAAGGGACTCGGTTTTAAAAAGGCAATGCGCCCCATTTCTATTTTGACGTTAGGGACGCTGTTTGTCATCGGCGACTACTGGTTTTTTCATAGAGTCATAGTTTATCTGGACGGCCTGCCATCCAGAGTAGGCGATGAGTTGATCGTTCAGCTGATCAACTTGGTGTTCATCACCCTGTTTATGATGGTCCTGTTTTCCTGCCTGATCGTTTCCCTCTCGGTCTACTATTTATCGCGTGACCTGGAGCTCCTCCATTCCCTGCCCATTTCCATTTCTTCGATAGTTACGGCCCGTTACTTCCAGTGCATGGCAAACAGCTCCTGGATGGTTTTATTATTTTCCCTGCCCATGTTTACCGCATACGGTTCATATTTTAAAGTTTCATGGGATTATTACCTGTATTTAATATTCAGCATGGTTCCTTTTTTGGCCATTCCCTGCCTGGTCGCTATTTTAGCGATAATGGTTTTAATGAAGCTTTACCCCACCCACAAAACGCATCAGATAATGACTTTTATGGGGTTATTTTTTCTGGTGGGAGTGGTGGTGTATTTGCGGTTTTTGTCACAGGATAAATTTTTTGGTCAGGATGTTTCTGATGAGCAGATCATGGCTTTTGTTGCCAGTCTGAAGGCTCCCGATTATCCGTTTCTTCCCAGCAACTGGATAACCCGCGGGCTTACAGGCTGGATAGAGGGAAAAAGAGAAATGCCATTTATGCAGACTTTAATATTATGGGGAGTGGCTGGAGGATTATTCATTTTGCATTTGTGGGTGGGCTCGCGGATTTATTTTCAGGGGTGGTGCCTGGTTCAGGAGGTTCGAAGTACTCCCTTGGCGGCGCGTGGGACTAAGAGGAAAACCTTTTTTCAAAATCTACCACTGTCTGCTCCTGGCAAGGCCTTGTTGAACAAGGATCTTAAAATTTTTATTCGCGATCCGGAACAATGGTCGCAACTCTTTATATTATTCGCTTTGATGTGCGTTTATATTTTTAACATCATGCATCTTCCCCTGGACAATATAGTTTTGAGGGAGGTGGTTTCCGTTTTGAATGTTGGCTTGGTGGGGTTTGTCATGGCGGCTTTGATATCCAGGTTTGTGTTCTCTTCACCCAGTGTGGAAGGTAAAAGTTTCTGGTTGATTTATACCCGACCCGTGACTATGCAGAAGTTTTTGGCGGGCAAGTTCTGGATGTTTTTTCCGCCGCTTTTATTCATTGCCGAGTTGCTGGTTGTGGTATCGAATCAGTTGCTGGAGGTGGATGCTTATGTAATGAGTGTTTCCGTCGTAGGTGTTTTTCTTTTAACATTTGGGCTGACCAGCCTGGGGTTGGGACTCGGCACCCTGTACCCTAAATTTGACTATGAAAATATTGCGGAAATTTCATCCAGCACGGGCGGTGTTCTATTTATGATTCTAGCATTGAGTTATATTGGGGTAGTGTTAATGTTGGGAGCCCGTCCGCTTTATGTCCATTTTAATGAAAAATTTCTTTTTAAGTCCATTGGCGGGTTGGAAGTTCCCGTTTGTTATACTCTGATTTTTATTCTCACTTGGGCCATTGCCCATATTCCGTTACGGTTGGGAGTCCGTTCTTTAAACGCAAGGGATATTTGATAATAATAAAATTTGGTTATGGAATTATTCCCGGAATTTGAAAAAGAAATGCAAAGTCCGGTTGCGCCGTTGGCGGACCGGATGCGCCCTGAAGACTGGAAAAAGTTTGCCGGGCAGGAACATCTGGTCGGTGAGGGTCTGCCGCTGAGGGAACTGGTGGAATCTGGTTCACGCTTGTCCTTTTTATTATGGGGACCGCCGGGCACCGGGAAAACAACCCTTGCCCGGATTTCGGCCCGGTTGACCGAAAGCGAGTTTTATGAGATCAGCGCAGTGAATGCCGGCGTCGCTGATATCCGCAAGATAATCGAAGCGGCTCGTCAAGCCTGGAAGGTAAAGCGTAAGGGGACAGTCTTATTTATCGATGAGATTCACCGGTTCAACAAAGCCCAGCAGGATGCCGTTCTCCCGCATATAGAGAATGGAACGGTTCGCCTGATTGGCAGTACCACGGAAAACCCTTCTTTTGAAGTGATCCCCGCGCTTCGCTCACGATGCCAGACTTTTCGCCTGGAAGCTTTGGAGCGCAGGCAAATCAGGGATATCCTGGACGGGGCATTGCAGGACTCAGAAAAGGGTTTGGGGGAATCCAGCCTGCAAATTTCCCAAGAGGCGATGAATATGATTGTCAGCCATGCCAATGGGGATGCCCGCCGGGCTCTTAATGTGCTGGAGGCGGCTCATGATGTGGTCACACCTCGAGGTAAAAATCAGATTGATTTGAAAATCGTCGAGGGCATCATTCAACAAGCCCCCACGCTTTACGATAAAAATGGCACCGAACATTATGACCATGCCTCCGCGTTCCAGAAAAGTCTGCGTGGTTCTGATGCCGATGCGGCGATATATTGGCTGGCAAAAATGATTGCAGGTGGGGAAGACCCGCGTTTTATTGTCCGGCGACTGCTGGTCACCGCGGCTGAAGATGTGGGCAATGCAGACCCTAATGCATTTATTTTGGTACAGGCAGTAGCGAACGCCGTGGAAAAACTGGGGTTTCCCGAAGCCAGGATTCCCCTGGCCCAAGCGGCGATTTATGTTGCCCAGGCCCCTAAGGATAACTCGGCAATACTGGCCATCGACCAGGCTTTAGATGATATTCAGAAAAAGGGACTCTCTTATCCTGTTCCTAATCACCTTAAGGATACCCACTATAAAGATGCCAAATCCAAATATGGATTTGGTGTGGAATATAAATATCCGCACGATGACCCTTCTACACAACAGGAGTATCTGCCGGAACCCTTAAAGGACAGGAAATATCTATCTCGTTCTGGGAAAAAATAAATTGGCGGGCTGTGGACTTCATGATATAGAAAGCATCCATATCCTCGGAGACCAATTTTATAAGGAAGAATGATGAACCCGAATTGCAGGTTTGAAAATGTTGAGGCGATTTTTGAGGGACGGTTGCGCGGCAATCAGTTGATGCTCAGCGGAAAGGGCCTTACCCACGAAGAGGCGCGGCTCTTATGGCAGTCACCCAGAATGCAGGAAGTCAGCTGGTTGGATTTGGATGATAACAACCTGGGGGATCAGGGAGTCCAGGAACTGGTTGAATGCTCTTTCCTGGAAAACGTCCAGTATTTGAATCTCAATCAGAACAACGTGAGCGATGAAGGACTGAAATTTCTGGCCAAGGCAAAATATCTGGGCAAACTCAAGCGCTTGCATTTGAAAGGGAATCCGATAAAAGGAGAAGGTGTTATCGCTTTGTTCAATTCCGATTTGCTCCTGTCTACCTTCCAGATCAATGACGGCTGGACCTGCAAAAAGAGGGAAGGGTGGCGTTACAAGCCGCAGATCTGACTCATGCCTCCTTCTTTTTCTTCCTCCAGTCAATTACACATTCATGTCTCGGCGCAAGACCGGCCGGGGATATTGGCTGAAACGTTGGCGTTTATCGTTCAGACCGGTTGGAGAGAAAAGGATCAAATTATCACCAGTATGCCCGGAG
>JAPKCW010000313.1:0-1899 GCA_028822815.1 Nitrospinaceae bacterium
GTCCAGCCGCGATAAGAGGTCCCGCAAGGCCCAGGATGATTGTGGGTTTTTCCTCATCCTGAAGCATTTTCCCGAATATTTTAGCGCATTGCCCAAGGTTTCTGGCCTGAATGGAAGTGGATTGAAACGATTCCACCAGATCGGCCACATCATTTATTTTTTCAAAGTTTACCGGAGAAATTCGAGTACTTAAAATTTCTTTTTTTCTCTTTTTCTTGCCGTCATCCAAAGGCTCAGGCATTATTACTTCTTTGTACCCCATGCGTTGCTCCCATTCCCAATATTTTTGAAAAAAGAATCATAACGCCCTTACGCAGTCAGGTCAACCACTGGGCGTGGGGCCAACTGGCAATAACTTTCGCTGGCGAGCAAAGAGTCTTCTCGACTTCACGGGCCATTGCCCAGTTGCCTCCCTCGCTAGAGGGATAGGCGGGAGCATAAATCTTTGGAGTGGGTTTTGGTATCCACGCTTTCGATACTTTCGAGAATTTTCCCATCTTCTCCGATCACGTAGGTGATGCGAGCCGCATAATTATCTTCAGCACTTTTTACAGCTTGATATTCCAGAGCAATTTCCCGGTTTACGTCACACAGCAAGGGATACGGAAAAGAGAATTTTTCAGCAAAGGCTTTATTATCGGCTTCATTATCCAAACTCACCCCAAATATCTGGATGTTTTTGTCCTCAAAACTTTTAATATCATCTCGAAATCCCTGGCCTTCCATAGTGCAACCGGGGGTATCGGCCTTGGGGTAAAACCAAATCACAATTTTTTTTCCCCTGTAGTCCTTCAAATTTATTGTGTTTCCATTATGATCATTCACAGAAAAATCGGGAGCATCGGTTCCAGGCTGCAACATTATTTCTCTCCTAAATAAAAAGGTTAAATTACATTCTCCGAATTGGAATAAGTATTAGATGGCGTGAGAGCTTTCAAGACGCAGATTATTTTTTCAATGTGGATAAATTTTTAAACTTCTGGGAACAATTTTTCCACAATACTTGCGCCTAAAACCAGATCTTCCGGATAAGTGATTTTCAGATTCCATTCGGACCCATCCACGACTCTGACTTCCTGCCCCAGATATTCAATCAAAGCGGCTTCATCTGTGCCATAAAATGCATCCGCCTTGGCTTTTAAAAAAGCCTCTCCGAGCAGACCATAGCGAAATGCCTGTGGTGTCTGAACACGCCATAAACCATCCCGCTCCACAGTGCACTGAACTATCCCTTTATCGTCTACCCGCTTGAGCGTGTCATGTACAGGGATAGCCGTTATTGCCGCACCATACTTATCCGCAACATTAATTGTTTCTTGAATCATTTCTTTCGATAAAAAAGGACGCACACCATCATGCACCAATACAATATCTGTATCGGCAGGAAGAGATTCGTATCCATTAAAAACAGAATCCTGCCTTTTTTGACCCCCTGCGATAACTTGTTTAACTACTGGAGGATGGTCTAGCCAATCGGACCGGGCATTTTCCAATTCCTTTTCAGGAACAACCAGGACCAATGAACTAATGAGGCCTGACTCTTGAAACGTTCTCAAGGTGTAATGCAAAATGGGTTTCCCACGCAATGACTGAAACTGTTTAGGAACAGTTCCTCCCATTCGGGTCCCCTGGCCTCCAGCAGGTATGATCACGCAGACGTTCATAAACAGCTAATCAGTTTTCTCGCTAAAAACAGGCGAGGTGTAAGTAAGTGGTGTTATAAAAAACCGGAACAAGCCTCAAGAAATATTATCAGATTAAAACAATTGTTCAAAAACATCAGAAAGATTTTTCACAAAGCACAACTCAATACCTTCATCGGGCAAATTCTTCGTTTGTTTTGCAGAATGGGGAATAACACAACGCTTGAAACCAAGTCTTCTTGCTTCGATAATGCGT
>JAPKCW010000314.1:0-1897 GCA_028822815.1 Nitrospinaceae bacterium
AGTTCATTGAAGGCGCGCATCATCGGCATGTTGCAAAAAAATTTAATGATCTTGCGACAGGCAAAATTAACAGATTAATCGTGAACATGCCTCCAAGGCACACGAAGTCTGAATTTGCGTCCTATTTACTGCCGGCCTGGATGATTGGCAGAAATCCAAATTATAAAATTATTCAAGCAACCCATACCGCTGATCTGGCAATTGACTTTGGTCGTAAGACCAAGAATCTAGTTGACGAGCAGAAGTATGGAGAAATGTTTAACACGAGACTTCAAGAAGATAGTCAGGCAGCAGGGAAATGGAAGACTCAGCAAGGTGGAGAATACTTTGCAGCTGGTGTTGGCGGAGCGATCACTGGTCGTGGTGCCGATCTCCTGATCATTGATGATCCTCACAAGGAACAAGATGTGAGAGCAGATGGTAAATCTTTTGAAAAAGCGTGGAACTGGTATATGGCCGGTCCAAGACAACGTCTTCAACCTGGTGGTAAAATTGTAATTGTAATGACTCGTTGGTCCACTAAGGATCTGACCGGTCAATTAATTCAATCTATGTCAGGTGATGGTGATAAGTGGGATGTGGTGGAACTTCCAGCTATTTTGCCTAGCGGCAAGCCCGTGTGGCCCGGTTACTGGTCCCTGAAGGAGTTAGAGAGAACAAAAGCCTCGATCCCGGTTTCCAATTGGAATGCCCAGTATATGCAGCAACCGACAGCTGAAGAAGGTGCCATTTTAAAAAGAGAATGGTGGCGAGATTGGACGCATAAAGAGCCACCTAAAATTGTTTACACCATTCAGAGTTACGATACCGCTTTTCTTAAAAAAGAAACAGCCGATTTTTCGGCAATTACCACGTGGGGTGTTTTTAAAACCGAAGAGAGCAATCATAATATGATTTTACTAAGTGCCTTTAAAGATCGGTACGAGTTCCCGGAAATAAGGAGAGTGGCGCTCGAAGAGTATCGCTATTGGCAACCTGATATGGTTATCATCGAGGCGAAAGCTTCGGGAATTCCACTGACACAGGAACTTAGACAAATGGATATCCCAGTTATTAACTTTACTCCGTCGAGAGGAAATGATAAGCATGTAAGAGTGAACGCAATCGCCCCTTTATTTGAGGCGGGGAAGATTTGGGCGCCGAAACACGAACATTTTGCTCAGGAAGTCATCGAGGAGTGTGCGTCGTTTCCTTATGGAGACCATGACGATTATGTGGATAGTACAACACAGGCGATCATGCGTGTAAGAGCGGGAGGATTAGTAGAACATCCCGAAGATTACAAAGAGGAAAAGATTACAAAGACCAACCAGTTGAAATATTATGGCTAGACGAATTATTATCGGAGAAATTTTAAATCTCATCAAAGGTCTTGGTGGAAATCCCAATAAATTCATGGGAACCAAAAGCAATATTAACTTTTTAGGAAAAGGTCCGCAAGAAAACTTGTTCCAGAGTGCAATAGACATAGAGGGTATGGTAAAATCCGGTTTCCCGATTCAGAAAGTCATCTCCGAGGCGGAAAGTGCTGGAGGCTATGTAACAGCCGGCAAATTAAACGATTTACAACTACAACGTCTAAAAGATAATTTAATTTCACTTAAAAAAGCTTACATGCCCGAACAGGTTGCTAACATCACAGATCTGGGAACAGGGACCGGGGGCCTGACACAAGAAGGTCTGGGTTCGTTGAGAACGAAGCAAGGAGTTGAAGCAATAGACCCAAGTATTAAACAATTTAATGAGGACTTTGCAAAAAGATTAGCAGCTCAAAGAGGTAAAGGCACTCCAACTCAAGGAGCAGACCAAAGATTTAACCAAACTATGAAAGACGTCATAGCAAGATCAAATATGGGTAAAGGCGATCCAACTAGAGCAACAACTTTTGAAGTCTTAG
>JAPKCW010000315.1:0-1894 GCA_028822815.1 Nitrospinaceae bacterium
GGTAGCAATATAGACTAAATACAGTGAAAAGGCAAGAATAGGTATGAAGCAGTTAAATAGGGATATAAAGGCGGTAAATAGGACTAAAAACTTATCATGCCCTTTCACTTTGTTTCACAACCCCCTCATTCGGGAGTAGGGGGTCGGAGGTTCAAATCCTCTCATCCCGACCAGTTTTCTATTTTCTTCCTTCCTGATCCACTCACCTTTTATTTGAGTTGTATTATGATGGTCACCCTTTTCACATTTTAATTTAGAATGATCATAGCCAGTAGTATCGAAAAATCTTATGGCCCTCAAATCCTGTTTGAGGATGTATCCTTTCTTATCAACAAAGGCGAACGCATTGGGTTGGTAGGCAAAAATGGGACGGGAAAATCAACTCTATTCAGGATGATCCTGGGACAGGAGAACTACGACTCGGGAACCCTTTCTATCCCCAGAGGTTATCGGATTGGAGCGCTGGAACAATATATCCACTTCACCCAGCCTACTGTCCTTAATGAATGCATTGATGCCCTGCCCCCTGAAAAACAATGGGATCATTACAAGGCGGAGATCATCCTATCCGGGCTGGGTTTTTCGGAGCAGGATTTCCACAAAGATCCCACCACTTTTAGCGGCGGCTTCCAAGTACGTATCAACCTGTGTAAAGCATTATTAGGCGATCCCAATATGCTTCTGCTTGATGAGCCCACCAACTATCTCGATATCCTTTCACTCCGTTGGCTCAAGGAGTATCTGAACAAATGGCCCGGAGAAATGATGCTCATCACTCATGACCGTGATTTCATGGATAAAGTCACCACCCATACACTGGGCTTACATCGAAAACAAGCCAGAAAAGTCAAAGGCGGCACCATAAAATTCTATGAGCTCATGATCCAGGAAGAAGAAACCTATGAGTTGACCCGTAAAAACCTGGAAAACAAGCGTAAGGAGATGCAATCTCTTATAGACCGGTTTCGCGCCAAGGCATCCAAGGCCACCATGGCTCAGTCGCGGCTGAAAATGATGCAAAAAATGGGGACTATGGAAAAGTTGGACACCGAGAAGAATCTGGGATTCAGGTTTAACCACCTACCCTGCCCTGGAAAAACTGTCATGGACATAAAGAATATTTCTTTTTCCTACAATAACAACCCGGATGAAAATATATTCTCAGATATTTCGTTTTCCATTGGCCGAAAGGACCGCATAGGAATCATCGGAGCTAACGGAAAAGGCAAGTCGACTTTATTAAATTGCCTGGCGGGAGAACTGACGCACAACGCAGGCTCCATCATCAATCATCCCACCGCCTGCCTGGGTCATTTTGGTCAAACCAATATTGATCGGCTCGAACCCAATAATCAGGTACTGCATGAGATACTCCGCTCTAACCCCAGACTATCCCTACAAGCCGCCCATAGTATATGTGGAGCCATGATGTTTGAGGGAGACCTGAGCAAAAAAAAGGTGAGTGTACTATCTGGCGGGGAAAGAAGCCGCGTTCTACTGGGAAAAATAATTTCTCATCCTACCAATCTATTACTTCTGGACGAACCCACCCACCACCTTGATGTAGAATCAATTGAAACCTTGATAGAAGAGTTGAACGACTATGCCGGTGCCCTGGTGATTGTTACCCACTCGGAACTCATTCTTAAAACCCTGGTTAAAAATTTAATTATTTTTCACCGCGGTCGGGCAGAGTATTTTCATGGAGGATATGAGGACTTCCTGAAAAAAATTGGCTGGGAAGGTGAACCGGTTGCAGAAAAAAAGGTAAAAACCAAAATAAATAAAAAAGAAGCCCGAAGACTACGTGCCCTGGAGCGCCAACAAGTCCAAGCCAGCGGGAGTTGAACTTAAAACAATCGAGGACACCTCTAAATTATTATGGACAAACCTA
>JAPKCW010000077.1:0-8821 GCA_028822815.1 Nitrospinaceae bacterium
TTTGGAATCTGTATCGTTTCCGGTGCTGGCGGTCGATACCCCAGGTGTTACCCCAAACCAAAAAGGACCTACGGGGAAACCCATAAGTCCTTGATTCTTTTGGTGGGCCCAGGAGGATTCGAACCTCCGACCTACCGGTTATGAGCCGGGGGCTCTACCAACTGAGCTATAGGCCCACAAATCAGTTTTCGATAAAACTGCGTAATTTTTTGCTCCTGCTGGGGTGGCGCAATTTGCGTAGAGCTTTTGCTTCGATCTGCCGGATGCGCTCGCGGGTGACTGCAAACTCCTGCCCGACTTCTTCAAGGGTGTGTTCGGAATCCAAGCCGATCCCGAAACGTTTGCGCAATACTTTTTCTTCTCGGGATGCCAAGGTAGAGAGAACTTTTAATGTCTGTTCCTTCAGGTTCTTTTTAACCACCGAGTCGATCGGCGACAGGACTTTTTTGTCTTCGATGAAATCTCCCAAATGGCTGTTTTCTTCCTCGCCGATGGGTGTCTCCAGGGAAATGGGTTCCTTGGCGATTTTCAGGACCTTTCGGACCTTGTCTACAGGCAGACTCATTTTGACGGCGATTTCATCTGGTACGGGTTCGCGTCCGAGTTCCTGGACCAGATGCCGGGAAACCCGGATTAGCTTATTAATGGTTTCGATCATATGCACAGGAATGCGTATGGTCCTGGCCTGGTCGGCAATGGCGCGAGTGATGGCTTGCCGAATCCACCATGTGGCATAGGTTGAAAACTTGTAGCCCCGCTGGTATTCAAATTTGTCCACCGCTTTCATGAGGCCGATGTTCCCTTCCTGAATCAGGTCCAGGAACTGGAGTCCTCGACTGGTGTATTTTTTAGCAATGCTGACCACAAGTCTGAGGTTGGCTTCCGCCAGTTCTCGCTTGGCGGTTTTTTCTTTAACCCGACCGCGGGCTATAGACCTCACGCTTGCCAGCAGGCTGTCTTTACTGGTTAACGTTTCTTTTTCGATTTTTTTAATTTTCCGGCGCCCGGCTTGCACTTGTTTTATGTGGTTATCATACTGGGCGCGGGTGATCACTTTCCCCTTCGGAACCTTGACACTTTTCTGCTTGGTCCAGTTTTTAGCCAGCTTTTTGACTCCGGCCAAAGATATGCCTAGCTGTTTTTCGATAATTTTTTCTTGTTTTCCGGCTTCCCGATACTCGGAGGCGATCCCATAGATTTTTTCGATAAGGCCATCCATCTCATCGATGGCGAGATTCAAACCTGTGATGCTGTTTTCAACATTCTTCAGCTGTTTGAGCAACTGATCGGACGTTTTAACCTGCATTTTTTCAGACAACTTACCGCCATCGAGTTTTTCCTGAAGCTTTTCGAGCTTGGTGAATGCTGGTTTCAGAGTTTTGACTTTTTTTAGAAATTTTTTGGTTTCATATTTTCTAGACTGCTCCTTGTCTTCCTCGGGCTCAGGACTCCGGATAAGATCGAAGATCAGGGTATCCCCTTTTTTAACCATGTTCGCCATGACGATGAGTTCGCGGGTCGTGACTGCGCAACTGGCCACTGCTGCGAGCACTTCATCTTGACCGGCTTCAATTTTCTTGGCAAGTTCCACTTCTCCTTTGCGAGTAAGCAGGGAAATGGTTCCCATTTCACGCAGATAGAGTCGAACCGGATCGTCGATGGAAACGGAATCGGATTTGGAGGCCGGGGTTCCTTCGCCGGAGCTTCCATCTTTACCGCGCTCGCCTTTAGCGGCGGCTATTTTTTCACCTTTAGTAGTGGTGTCAACGATATCTATCTCATTTTCACCAAAAAGATGCATGAGGTCATCGATTTGTTCCGGGGTCACAACATCAGGTGGCAGGACATCATTAACTTCTTCATAGGTCAAATAACCTTTTTCCTTGCCTCGTGATATCAGCTGATTGATTTCTGATACATGTGTCAGTTTTTCCATTGTGGCCATCTGGATGAATTCTCCTAAATATGCGTTTATGTTTTGACTATATATTAATGAGCTAAGGCTGAATACATTTCATTAAGTTGTGCTCCCAGTTCCTGCGACCGTTCAACCTGCCCGGCGTTGGCGGCCTTGAGACGTTGCAACTTAAGATCCCTGATTTTTGTTTTAAGGCTAATATTTTTGAATTTACGGACACAATCCTTAACGGTTCTTTCGGGTGCGTCAAACTCTACAGATTCCAGCCCCAAACGGGATAAAATGTTTCTGATCTCGGGGTCTTCGGTCTGATCGAGAAGCTGATCTAATCGCAGGTCCTCGCCGGCATCTATTTTTTGCCGGCAGGTTTGGGCAATGGTTCTCAAGGCCGGGTCTGAAAATTCTTCCGGGTCTATTTCCAACAGAATGACCTCAGCCGTTTCCTTATCGGAAAGAATAAGACGAACTAAATGCTTCTCCAGATTTAAAAGCGGGGCCAAATCATTTTCTGTTTCGGTCAACCGGGTTTGATTTCGAGGAAAAGCATTTTTCAATTCCTTTAAAAATGTTTTGTCATCAATTTCTGCTTTGGAGGTAAAGTTTTCCAGCCAGGCTTGCCGTTCCACATTGTTTTTTATTTTTGCCAGCAAAGGAAGAATCTGGTTGGCCATTTTAACCGTGTCTGCCGGGGTCTTGCCCGGTGACTCTTGGACCAGAGCATCAATATAAGACTCAATGAAAGGCTTGGCGCAACGGATTTTTTCCAGAAATTTTTCAGCCCCCTGTTCGTGGATGAACGAGTCTGGGTCATGGCCTTCGGGCAGAACCACAATTTTTACATTTAATCCATGTTCCAGCAGGATATCAAATCCTTTTCCAGCGGCAGATCTGCCCGCGGGATCGGAGTCGAAAACCAGGATAGCGGTCTCTGCGTGGTTTCGTAGCATCCCCGCCTGTTTGGCGGTCAGGGCTGTTCCGCAGGTGGCGACTACATAGTCGATCCCATGTTGCACCGCCCGCATCTGGTCGAAATAACCCTCCACGAGAATGACTTGGTTTTCCCTTCGTATGGCATGTTTCGCCTGGTCTATACCGAAGAGTGTTTCACCTTTTTGATAGAGAAGTGTTTCAGGAGAATTGAGGTATTTGGGTTGGTCTTCCTCTGCAATGGCCCGCCCACCAAAACCGATGATGTTTCCGTGAAGATCCTTGATCGGGAAAATAACCCGGCCGCGAAAACGGTCATAAACGTTAGATCCATCTTCCTTCTGGATGACCAGTCCGGATTGCACGAGCTGTTCCACGGTGACGGAACTTTTTTGCTGGACGTGATTGAGCAGGCCTTTCCAGGTTGGGGCCGACCAACCTACCCGGTATCGGTCCAGAATTTCTGCGTCAAAATGACGGGAACTTAAATAATTTCTTGCACTCAACCCGCTTTCCGGGTTTTTCAGTAAGGACTGGAAATATTGCGTCGCAGACTCATTGAGTTTCCTTAAAGCGTCCCGCTCCTTTTGTTTGGTGTCCTGATGATGGCCCGAAGCATTTCGGGGCAGGGGAATCCCGGTACGCTCGGCCAGACGCTTGATTGCATCGGGAAAGGAAATGTTCTGGATTTCCATGAGGAATTTAAAAACATTTCCTCCGATGCCACAGCCGAAGCAGTGGTAAATCCGTTTTTCCGGGCTGACTGAGAATGATGGGGTTTTTTCGGAATGAAAAGGACAAAGCCCTTTAAAGTTTTTGCCGAACTTTTTCAGGACGACATGTTCCGAAATCACCGCAACGATGTCAGTGCGATCGCGAATTTCATCAATGATATTATCGGGTATTGAAAATTTCAAAATAGGTCGTTTGGAAAAAACCGGCCAATAATGTATGCCGGGGTTTTAATTCAAATATTCACCGGCCAGGTTTTTGATCAGACCGTTATCTGCTTTGCCTTTAAACTCGGGAACCAGGACTTTCATGATTTTTCCGAAATCTTTCATCCCTTCGGCTCCGGTTTCTGCAATCACTTCCTGGATTCTTTTACGTAACTCCTCTTCAGAGGCCTGCTCCGGCAAATAGGCCAGCAGAATAGTATGCTCCTGATTTTCTTTTTCCACCAAATCCATACGTCCCCCCTGTTCGAAAAGGGCAGACGCTTCTTTTCTTTTTTTAACCTCACGGGTGACTATGGATAGGACTTCATCACCTTGAAGTTCTTTACGAAGGTCAATCTCCTGATTTTTGATGGCGGCAATTACACTACGGATGGTATTGAGCCTGAGCGAATCCTTGGATCTAAGGGCCTCCTTCATGTCTGAAGAGAGTTTTTCCTTTAAAGTCATGAATTTATTCCATTGAGCAAGGGTGAAATATAAGGACCCAATTGGGTTTTGTCAATACTTTACGGTAAATAAATCAAAGGTGGAAATACGGCTTAAAAATCTAATAAGTCCTTTTTTATCAAAAGGATATGGCGGGCGTGTGCCGGCGGGTTTTGACAGGACACTTTAATTAAATTTTTAAAACTACCCATTCTCTCATTTTTTTGTGAATTTTGGGGATTTTTTTTCCACTCGGCGTGAGGCCCGTGTGCGTGATATTTTTCCTTAGCCTTTACCCGTTCCGGGCATGAAGGCAATGGTTGAATACCACGCATGCCCTGAAAGGATCCGATCGCTTTCGTTGGCGAGAAAAGAGTTATCTCGGGACAATCAAGTCCTTGCCCAGTCGCCCTTGCGGCTTGCTCTGCTCCTTGGGTGATGCAGTGCTGGCCCTTCGTCTAGGAGTAAATCAGATATTCCTGCCTGAGCGGTAAAAAGGCTGATAGCTCTTCGCGTTCTTCCAAAGCAGGTAAAGAGAAACTGTCGGTGAAAATGGTTTCCCTTAATTTCGGGTTGCCATACAGTAGGTCGATAGCCAGACGGTCGCTGACGAATTCATAGGGTTCGGTTCTCCATTGCAATTGATCCGGATAAATTTCGGCAATGGCGCGGAGCAACGCCAGAGTTGTGAGCAGAGGTTTGAACTGGTCCCGGTCGGTGATATGGAGTTGAAGCCCTGCACAAACCTCGCCTGCGTGTTTCTGAAACATGGGTTTGAAATATTGCGGACGGAAAAACACACCCGGCAAGAGATGCGAGTCCGTTTCAAGCCGCGCGACCAGTTTATGCGGGTCGATGAAAGGGGCGCCGATTTGTTCGAAGGGCAGGGTGGTGCCGCGTCCTTCTGAAAGCAGGGTTCCCTCAATCAGGCACATGCCCGGATACACGGTGGCGGTCGCCAGGGTCGGCATATTCGGTGAAGGTGGTGTCCAGATCATTCCTGTCTGGTCATACCACATCTCCCGGCTCCAGCCGCTCATGGGGACGACGGTGAGGTCGCAATGAATGCCAAAATGTTCATTAAACAGGCGAGCAAGTTCTCCCACGGTCATTCCGTGGCGGTTGGGCAGTGGATATTGTCCGACAAAGGAGCGCCAGGCCTCCCCGACTAGATTGCCTTCGACCGAGGTCCCGTTTATAGGATTGGGTCGGTCGCAGACCACCATACGTGTCCCGGCCTGCTTGCAAATTATCATGCAGTTGTCCATCGTATAAATGAAGGTGTAGTAGCGCGAGCCGATATCCTGAATATCGAATACCAGGTTATCAATATCGTGCAATAACGCTGGGTCGGGGACCAGGGAATCCTTGTTTTTCCCATACAGGCTTTTTATGTCCAGGCCGGAAAGCAGGTCCACCTCGTTATCGATAGGGATCATATCCTGGGCCGTGCCATTCAGTCCATGTTCCGGAGCGAACAAAGCCTGCAAGGTGAAAGCGGAATGGGATAGAAAATGAGTGATGGAATGTTTGCCGTCACCAGCCAGGCTGGTGTGGTTGACGATCAGCCCGACAGTTTTACCCTGCAGATATTTTTCGGGCTGGGAAAGTAAATGGTCAATTCCGGAAACAGTACGGGTCATTGGCGGGTATTAGGTTTTACTGCTCGCTGGCCCCACGCCTAGTGGGGAAATTTAAAGCCTTTGGGAATGACGATGATGTTGGATTCATCATCAACGAAAAAACGTTTTTTATCTTGCTCCAGATCATACCCCAAAGTGGTGCCGGGAGGAACCTCAACATCCTTGTCAATGATAGCCATATTGATTTTGCAGTTTTTGCCAATTTTTACCCGGTCCATTAACAGGGAGTTGATGACCGCTGCACCACTGTCGATACTGACTTCGCGGCCGATCACCGAGTCCTGCACAATTCCTCCGCTGATAATGCTTCCTTCAGCAATGATGCTGTCTATCGCCTGTCCTCGGCGACCGTCTTCATTGAAAACAAACTTGGCGGGAGGGGTGCCGTAGCTGGCGGTTCGGACAGGCCATTTTTTATTGTAAAGATTGAATTCGGGTTTGACACTTCTGAGGTCCATATTGGCTTCCCAGAAAGCTTTGATTGTTCCTACATCCCGCCAGTAACCGATTTCTTTTTTAGTAAGCCCGGGGATGTGGTTCCTGCGAAAATCGTAGGCGAAGACTCTGGACTTGTTAAAAATCCGGGGGAGGATGTCCTTGCCGAAATCATGAGAAGACTCCACATCCGCTGCGTCCTCATAGAGCAGTTCAATCAAAACATCTTTATTGAAAAGATAGTTGCCCATGGATGCGAAGGCCTCATCAGATCTTCCGGGGATGGGTTTCGGGCGTTTTGGTTTTTCCTTGAATCCCGTGACCCTCTGTTTTTCCTGTACCTGGATCACCCCAAAGGAGGAAGCCTCTTTAAGGGGTACCGGCAAGCCGGATATGGTGACATCGGCCCGTTTTCTAATATGGAAATCGATCATTTGTTGCAAATCCATGCGGTAGATATGGTCAGCACCGAAAATGGCGATGATATCGAAGTCACTATCTTCTATCAGGTTGATGTTCTGGTAAATGGCATCTGCCGTGCCCCGGTACCAGCTGTCTCCCGTGCGCTGTTGCGCAGGAACAGGAAGAATGAAGTGGTTACTCAGGATGGAACTGAACCGCCAGCTTTCTTGCAGGTGTTCGGTTAACGACTGGGATTTGAATTGAGTCAGAACGTAAATGGAAAAGATTCGTGAATTGATAAAATTGCTCAAGGCAAAATCAATCAGCCGATACTTCCCACCAAAAGGGACAGCAGGTTTGGCGCGTTGCTGGGTGAGCGGGTAGAGTCGGCTTCCCTCGCCGCCGGCCAGAATCATTCCGAGGACTTTTTTTACCGAACCGGCCATGGGGTCTCTTTCCTTTGCCCCGAATGGGGTAGCTGGGGTGATTTACAACTTCTCATACAATATGTGGGCTAGGCGCAACCCGGTTAATTTCGATGATATTGTTAAAGCGGTAAGCTGTCAACCGGGCATAAAAAAAACCGGCTACCCTGTGAAGGGTGGCCGGTTTATGTTTTAGCTTAAATGGAGAAGGGGGATTACATCATCCCGGGCATACCGCCCATTCCTCCCATACCGCCCATACCACCGCCCATACCACCGCCGCCGCCATGAGAATGCTCTTCTTTCTCTTCCGGCATATCGGTGATCATCGCTTCTGTGGTCAGAAGCAGGCCGGCAATGCTGGCGGCGTTTTGCAGTGCAGTGCGCGCCACTTTTGCTGGATCAATGATTCCCGCTTTGATCATGTCGGTGTACTTGCCGGTTCTGGCATCGTACCCTTCATTGCCTTTCAAGCTTTTCACTTTCTCGCAAATCACGGTACCTTCTTCACCGGCGTTGATTGCGATCTGGCGTAGCGGCTCTTCAAGAGCCCGGCGGATGATTTTTACTCCCACCAGGAAATCATGCTCACCTTTGATTTTATCCAGTACACCCAGGCTACGGATGTAAGCCACACCACCACCAGGGATGATTCCCTCTTCAACTGCGGCGCGGGTAGCATGCAGGGCATCCTCGACACGGGCTTTCTTTTCTTTCATTTCCGTCTCGGTTGCGGCACCTACTTTGATGATGGCTACGCCACCCACTAGTTTGGCTAACCGCTCCTGGAGTTTTTCCCGGTCATAATCGGAAGTCGTCTCTTCGATCTGGTTGCGGATCTGTTTTACCCGTGCCTGGATGTCGGAGGCCTTTCCTTTACCATCGATGATGACGGTGTTTTCTTTATCAATGGTGATGCGTTTCGCGCGGCCCAGGTCATTCAGGTCTACGCTGTCCAAGGAAACACCAATGTCTTCGGTGATTACTTTGCCGCCGGTCAGAATGGCAATGTCATTGAGCATATCTTTTCTGCGATCGCCGAATCCCGGTGCCTTAACAGCGGAGACATTCAGTGTGCCACGCAGTTTGTTGACTACGAGAGTAGCCAGGGCTTCGCCTTCGACATCTTCAGAGAGAATGAGGAGGGGTTTGCCGCCTTTAGCGATTTTTTCCAGCAACGGAAGAAGGTCTTTCATGTTGCTGATTTTTTTCTCATGAAGCAGGATGTAGGCATCTTCCAGAACCGATTCCATACGCTCTGGGTCGGTCACGAAATAAGGGGAAAGATAACCGCGATCGAACTGCATTCCTTCTACTATCTCTAAGGAAGTATCCATGCTCTTGGCTTCTTCAACGGTGATAACGCCGTCTTTTCCCACCTTGTCCATTGCTTCGGAAATGATCTTTCCGATAGCTTTATCCTGATTGGCGGAAATGGTTCCGACTTGGGCGATTTCCTTTTTATCCTTGGTGGGTTTGGACATCTTCTCGATTTCAGGAACGACGGCATTAACGGCTTCTTCAATGCCGCGCTTGATATCCATCGGGTTGGCACCGGCGGTTACGTTTTTTATTCCTTCACGAAAAATAGCCTGGGCCAGAACAGTAGCCGTGGTCGTGCCGTCCCCGGCAGTGTCACTGGTTTTGCTGGCGACCTCGGTGATCCTCTGCGCGCCCATGTTTTCA